>PBCP01000054.1 GCA_002717145.1 Planctomycetaceae bacterium
TTTCTCAGACTGTTTAGGAGTCGAGATCACGTGGGGAGTAATCAGTATGATTAACTCCGTCTTCTGTTCCTGTTCAAAGTCCTTTCTAAAAAGAGCACCCAGCGTCGGAATATCTCCTAAGAGTGGTACTTTTAGCTGACGTTTGACAACCTTTTCTTCGACCATACCTCCTATGGCAACAGTCAGCCCATCCTTTGCGACCACCGTATTAACTGTAGTCGCATTGCTAACGACTGGACGCGTCACCGTCTGCGTCGCGGAAATCGGAATGATATCCTGTTTCCCTGTATCGTCACCGGTGCGCTCCTGAAAGATCGTCAATGTGACGGTACGATCAGCATTAATTTTCGGCAGCATCATCAGCGAGGTACCAATCTGTTGATCTGATGTTTCAATGTTAGTACCAACAGTCTGGCCGCCTTGATTGGCGTTGGTGATAGTCGACGCGCTGTCTGTAAACCGTCGCTCTTCACCAATTCTCAGCGATGCCGGCCGATTATTGGAAGCTAACAAGATAGGTGTTGCTATGACATTAACACGATTTTCTTCTTCAAGTAACTGAACACGAGCGCGGAAATTCTGATCGAGGAACTGATAAACAAATGTTGAGCCATCTGCCTCGACATCAAAGTTACCACTACCTAATGCAGACCCCCCATTGTCGAGGTACGAGGCCCCAGGACCGATAAACTGCTCGGTTGCTGTGTTGACGAGATTGGAAGGGACAAATGCCGGGTCACCAACGGCAGGCGTGGTTTTGTTCTGGCTGAATTCAAAGTCAAAGGCTGACTTAAACTGATCCCCTAAGGTAACTTCTAAAATCCTAACTTCTAAGAGAACCTGCGGTGTCGGACGATCCAACTGTTCAATCAGAGTTGCAATCGAATCCATCGCGACTTTGTCACTGGTTCTTACAATAATCATGCCATGAGTTTGATTAATCGCAACGTGAATTGGTGGCTCCTGAGAAGTAACTTCCTGAATACGTTCCGAGGAAGTTGAACCTGATGCAACAGCACCCTGATTACCTAACGCCTGAATTTGATCCGCCGTCAAAGTTTCATCATTGAGTAGCTCATCTCGGCGATTAACGGCTTCATAGTTGATGGTATTTTGCTGAGGACCGCCACCGCCCATGCCCATACCCATACCACCCATGCCCATGCCAAATCCACCCATGCCCATGCCAAATCCACCCATGCCCATGCCAAATCCACCCATTCGGCCAAAACTACCGCCACCACCGAAAGCTGATGTGCCCCCAAAGCCGCCCATGCCCATGCCGCCCATGCCCATGCCACCGCCGCCGCCGCCCATAGCGCCCATCATCTGCATGATCATCATCAACTGTTGTGACTGCTGCCCTGCCGTTGCAAGGAATTGATCGTCATAATACCGGGGTAGTGAAAGTAAAACACGTTCACCATATAAGTCTTGGATATGCTGTGCGATACTGAATACATTGGGATGAAGTAGCGTAAAGACCCTTGTATCCTCTTCACGATAAATGACCAAATCTTTACCGTACTCTTCGGTAGTCATAATTCTGACTAAACCAACTTCTTCTTCTTCGCGGTACCAGAGACCAGCCACCTTGCAAAGCGTTTCAATCGCATCGATCGTTTTGATATGCCGCAGGAACAAAGACAATTCAACGATACCAGCCTCCTGAGTGGCGACCACATTGATGCCACTAACCTCAGAAATAAGCCGGGTTGCATCAAGAACCGTACTGTCATTCAACTCAAGTCGAGTGATAACCTGTTTCTTACCAATCTCGTATTCGACATTGGTAGGCGTTACCGGTTTAGGAGGTCCAGCCGTTTGAGGTTGAGCGAGCAATTCACCGTTAAAAATTGCAAGAATTAGAGTGCAAACTAAAGTTTTTATATATCTAGCCATTTTCAAATCATTCTTTGAATAGGGTTTTATCAGTATAGGAGGACAGGAGAGGTCTTAGCGAATACTAAAGAACTGAGACTTTGCAGATTCGACAATCACTTCACCCGATTTTGCAATTTTCTTAATCGAGTAAGATTGCCCATCATGTACAATTTTCTCACCAACATGCCGAATAACAGAAGCTGCGTCACCGCATTGAATCATTGCCTTTGCTCCCCCCGGGAAAGCAATCACTCCAACGACTCGAATGTTAGGCAGGCTGGAATAGTTGAGTTTCTCAACCTCTCCTTCATCGGCTGGGGAGACTTCAGAAATTGCATCAGTTACAGAATCGATCCCGGATTGAATAATTTCGGGAGGTCCGGATGCCGGTATAAATTGACTTTGGACATAAGCTGACGGCTCATAGACCTGTGGTGAATATTGGTCGCCGCTATTTTGCTGGTTTTGTTGAAACTCAACGCGGGACTGAGCGGCCTGCGCTTTAGCATTTTGGATCGCGGATCGATCCACTATTTCATTCTCTACCTGGGCTGTGAACGCCGTAGATGGTTCAGTGGTAGAAATACAACCACTAACTGTTGAAAGTATTAATATCACAGTGAAGGAAAGCCGAAGCATATCTTGGTACTTTTTGAAAATTGTTATTGGAAAGAAATCTTTGATCCCTTGATTAAATTTTTGCTATTAGTACGGCGAATTGATGGTTTAAGTACCAAATTATGAAACCGGCTGTAAACAGCAATTTCTCTACAATTACATATGAATTGCATAAAAAAACGCGATGTCTAAACATCGCGTTAAAATTGAGTTTTTGGTTCTGATTATTGGTGTTAGCGAATAATCACAGACTCCGCCAGAGTACCTAATTTAACTTCAACAAAGCCGTTTTCGATCGCTGAAATTTCAATCACCAAATTACCGCTGGATCTGGTCAATGTAACCCGATCTGACTCACGGACAAAATACACTCTACCTTCGACTCGAATGCTGGCAACCTTATTTTTAGCTGGTTCAACAACCTCTGCATCTTCATCATCGGACGCGTCTTCATCATCAGAAGCCTTTTTATTGGCAGCATCCTCTTTTGGGGAAATACTAACCACTCCGACCAAAGAAACTTCCGGAACACTTACTCCCGGGCCTACCTCTATAAACTCGTTATTTGCCCGTCGCTGTTCTTTCAGAATGACCGAGTCCGGGGCAAAGGGGTCGCGTAAATTCTTCTCTTGAAGCTGAATTAACAGTTCTTGCAATAGTTGGTTTGTATCTGCTGGCAGGGTTTCTGCTGCCTCTTCTGCTGCTTCGACAGCAACCGGTGGGGCAGGGGCCGGAGCATCCTGAGCCAACACAGTGAAGTTGGTTAACATTAAAGCTATCATGACTAAAAGATTAGTAGGCATCTTCATTGTTTAGATCCTCTAGGAAAGATAGTAAACCTTCTATAATTTTCGTCTATATGTAGTACCGGCTTGAACTAATCTACATATACTTATGCCACACTCATGCCCAATGCAGCCATGAAAAAGCTAAAGTACACGAACCCGACAATTCCACCAACAATAATAATCATGACGGGCTCTGTAATAGCACTAAGCCAGCGAATTCTTGCTTGTAACCTTGAATCATAATAACTGCCGATCTCATCTAAAACTTCTCCTAAGTTACCGGTTTGTTCACCGATAGCAATCACCTGAGAAACAGTGGGAGGAATGATAATATTATCGATCGCAGTGGAGAAGTTCTCACCATTAATGATCTTTTCCCTCGTTTCTAAAATATGATCTTGAATAGCATCATTTCCAACCGATTTACCGGCGATGCGGAGCGAGTCAACCAAGGTCAAACCACTTTCGATAAGTACGGATAATGTAAATCCAAATTGGGATATGGCGGAAAAAGTGAGAATTCCTCCAATAACCGGAACATCTAATAGGATTCGATGAATTCGATAACGTCCAGTCTTATTTCGCCAAGCCAAGATTAAGACACCGATCACCAAAACAACAAAGATCAACAAGTAGGGAAGGTAAGCAATCGCACCTTTACTTAAATCCATCAAAAACTGGGTAGATGCCGGCAATTGCCCACCTTTTCTTTCAATGAAAGTAGCAAATTTAGGGATAACACCATAAACCAGGAACAACGTCACCATCGTTGCCACAACCATCACGAAAACGGGATAAAACAACGCCGAAACCAATTTGACGATTTGTTCACTCCGACGTTCAATTCCCTCAGCGATGCGGCTCATGGCAGACTCTAATTCACCACTAGCCTCAGAGCTTTCCACCAGTTGAACAATCACTGACGAGAACACCCGTTTATGTCGACTCATGGCATTAGAAAATGACGCTCCGTTTTCAACATCATTAATCATCTGCTGAATGACATCTCGAAATGCTTTTTTTACGGATTCTTTCTTACAAATCTGTAGTGCTTGTAGAAGGGTTAAACCGGTCTGAACCATCATCGACATCTGGCGGAAGAACGTTGCCCGATCTCGTGCCATAATCGGTAGTAACCAGGCTGCCCGATGAATCCAGCGACGGTTAGTCACAGAACCAATATTCTCTGGATTGGAAGTCTCCTGCAAACTAACGACCATTAATCCCCGCTGCCGAAGATTGGCTGCGGCTTGTTCCATAGTGTCCGTTTCCAGGGTGCCATTATCCTGCCGACCATCAGCGAACAAAGCTCGATATTCAAAATAAGGCATTAGATGGTTGCTCCTATCGTGACACCGATCACTTCTTCGAGGCTGGTCAACCCTAAGCTAACTTTATCTAGCCCATCGCGAAACATCGTCTTGTGTAAATCGCCACCAACCTGGCTAATCTCGTGTTCAGCGGCTCCCTTGGAAATTAACTCTCTTGTTTCGTCTCCTGTCCAAAAACACTCAAAGAGCCCAATTCTTCCGCTATAACCGGTGCCTAAACACTGCGGGCAACCAACAGAATGGAAGTGTCGTTTCAGTTCATAATCACCAAGTAAAGCACGTTTTTCATCATCGACTTCCACTTCTTCCCGACACGCATGACATAATCGCCGGACTAATCTTTGCGAAATCGCACCAACCAGTGTCGCCCCAACAAGGTAAGGTTCACAACCAAAATCCATTAAACGGGTCACTGCACCAACGGCTGTATTGGTGTGTAACGAAGAAAACACCAGATGGCCGGTAAGAGCTGCCTTTAAAGCAATATCGGCCGTGGGTAAATCTCTCACTTCCCCAATCATGACCACATCAGGATCATGACGCAGGATTGATCGGAGTGCTGAGTCAAACGTAACTTTATCAGAGGCACCGACCTGCACCTGGGAGACGTTAGGAACGATCTGTTCAATCGGATCTTCCACAGTGATGATATTTCGCCAACTACCATTGATCTCTTTAAGTGCACTATAGAGTGTGGTCGACTTGCCCGATCCTGTGGGACCCGTCAACAAAACAATTCCATGTGGTTTTTGAATGGCCTGACGAAATGCTTCCAACTCAGCGTCCAGCATTCCCAAAGTGGACAATGTCAGATTTTCGTCGGTAGTACCTAATAAACGAATCGTGATTCGTTCGCCGAAACGAGTTGGAATCACCGCCACTCGCATATCCTGAGAGATACCGTTTACCAGCTCAAACTGCATACGACCATCCTGAGGAGCACGCTGTTCCGCAATGTCCAATCCGGAAAACACTTTAATTCTGGATACCAATAGCCTACCGGATTCCGGGGGGAGACTGCTTATGTAACTAAGGAGGCGGCCGTCCACTCGGAAACGAATACGAATTGAATGTTCTGCCGGCTCAATATGGATATCTGAGGCATGATGAAGGTAAGCTTCATTAATAATCCTGGAAAATAAATCCGAAGCATCTTCGGAATCTACCTCTGTGGTGTCAACCTCTTCATCGCGCAATTTACGAATGAACTGAACAGAATCATTAATAGCGCTGGGGGTAGCAAGGGCCACTTCTGCCAAGATATCCAATGAGCGTTCCACAGCACTAATCAATGCTAAATCATCAATTTCAGAGGTCGCTAAGATAACTTTCCCGTCTTCACCCTGAACCGGGATCACGCCTCGCCGAAGACCAATCTCAGCCATGTCCATCGCTGACTGCTCATCGATTGAATAAACGCCGAGATCTACAAAACGGATGTTACGTTCTGCGGCTACAGCATGATATAACGCCTTGAGGGGTATCCGATGCGCAATTGTGATTGCTTCTATAGAAGAAATCCCCTCTGTATTGGCTAACCTCCGAATTTCCACGAGTTCATTATCTTCGACCAAACCCTGCGAGACCGCGGCATCCAAAAATTCCTGTTCACGAATTGGCACTCATGTCTCCCTACAATTGAATTCCATAGCCGCTACCAGGAGTAATACCTCCTCGCAGTCGCTGCAACCGTGATATCATCGCTGCCGGATCACGTGCTAACCTTCTGGCATCTTCCTCCTGAATCTGATTGCGATAGACGAGTTCTGCTAATGCAAACTCGACCGTCAACATTCCTTCCGAAGAACCAATTTCCATCAATGAATAAATTTGAGACGGTTTAGAGGTACGTATTAGATTAGCAACTGCAGGCGTAACGAACATAACTTCTGCCAACGGAACCCGGCCATTACCATCGGCCACCGGTAATAAATGCTGTGCTACGACAGCCCGTAAGACCATCGACAATTGTTGCCTGATCGCTAGTTGTTCTTCCGCACTAAAAACACCAATAACACGATCAATCGCACCGACACAATCTCCGGTATGGAGTGTCGAAAAAACCAGATGTCCGGTTTCCGCGGCGGTAATCGCAGCGCGAATCGTTTCCACATCACGCATTTCCCCGATAAGCATGACATCAGGGTCTTCGCGAAGTGCAGCTCTCACAGCCCCATCGAACGTTTGAACGTCAGTATATAACTCACGCTGATGAATTAATGACTTTTTATTCGTGTGAACATATTCGATAGGATCTTCCACGGTAATGATATGATCGGCACGCGTACGGTTAATCTTATCAATGACGCTAGCTAATGTTGTCGATTTACCAGAACCTGTGGGACCTGTTATCAGAACCAGACCATCTTTCATCTGCGTAAATTTGTCGAGTTGAGGAGGCAGATTCAATTCCTCCAGACTGCGGAATTCGTTATCCAAAAGACGAATCGCAAAACTGACATTACCTCGGTCTCGATAAATATTTACACGATATCTCTCGTTACCATGAGCAATCGCAATATCGACTTGCTGTTGCTGAGCGAACACGGCCTGTTGATTTACATTGAGGACATCAAAAGCGACCTCTTCCAATTCAATCGAAGTGGAATACAAATCATCCTGCCGAACCAAGCGTCCGTCCAAACGAAAGAAAGGATGCTCATTTGAGCTCAGATGAAGATCAGATGCACCTTTCTCCAACATACGTTGGAGCAACTGGTCAAAATGTGCCTTATTAAACAACGTTGGAAACCCTATCGATGAACTAGTAAACCAACATCATCGTAAATATGAGTTGAGGCGAGTTATCAGTATTGTTTTTTGATTTACCAATGCCTGTATCCAGTATATACACGTCTTCTTCCAAGACTTCGAGTTGTTTCAAAAATGCATAAAACAACAAAGGGTTACCGGTGAACTTATACTGCTGGCAAGTAAATAATTCCGAGGACAGGATTTCTGCAGCTTGCTCGTCAGTTATAACAGGTGAGCCGGCTACCGCCTGTTTCCCTTCTGGGATGGTGGTAATCTTATTGTTCTTTCGACTTCGCAGATTGGTATCCGTAAATAAACTCACCGGTGTGGTCTCAACTAATTCGATACCGGTTCGGGCCGCCAACTGGCTGATGGTACTAAGTAACTGTGCTTTTTCAGTACTAGTATCTGCCTTATCAATCAAATTGGCGGTCGCCAAAATATACTCGTTTTGCTTCGACTCCAATTCTATACTGACTTCATCGGCCTTAGCTGTGACTTCAGCATACTTTACCTGAGTTCCGCCTAGCTGAATGGCCTTCATCGCTTCCTCACGATCTCCCTCAGTGTCGGACACTAATTCTTCCAATTCTTTTTCCAGAGACTCCTTATGTGGGATGAAAGCCTTGATAGACTCTTCTGCAAAAATAATAGAATCACTGGGATCAGAAACAACAACGAAATTGTTAATTAAATCAGCCCCAATGCCACCAGTAAAGCGAACATGATAGTAGCCAAAACCAATGACAATCCAAAGCAGCAAGAACATCTTCCGTTTCTCACCCTTTGTTTTATTACTCAGCATCTTCTAACTCCTCCACACTCGCTGGGGCATCTTCAATTTGCGGATTAATACTGACTATCATTTCTGTTCCGTCGACTCCAACATCTCCCCGACCGCTACGCGTCGAAAGAACCTCCACTGTCAGATTCATTAACGATAGCTTTTCACTAAACACTTCTACAAAGGCAGTACCCTGCTGCGGCGTGATAGCCCAAAGTTTTACAGCGAAAGCATCGCCACTGGTTGATTCCAAAGAGTCAATGATGACGCCTTCACTAATAGACTCCATCAACGTTTCCATTAGCTTAACTTGGAAACCGGAACGATTTTTCAGATTGCCGATTAATTGAATCCCCGCATTAGCAGTAGCAATGAGCTCTTGATTCTTTTTGATACCATCTTCCAATATTCCAATCTTGTCAAGAAATTCAGTTGCTTCAGCCCAATTGTCTTCCCATTCTTGATGCTCGAGGCGTTCAGCTTCCAGGTTATTCACCAACGGTTGTATTTCTTTTTTGATCTTGTTTTCAGCCACGAAAACAGCAACGGCAGCCAGCATTACAGCATAAACCCAAGGAATGAATGACTGCTCTTTCAAAGGCTTTCGTGGATTCTTCAAAGGAAAAACCACGTGTCGCATTGCGTTAATTGCATTAACCGTTGACATGCCCAGAATCTGTACCGACTCATTGGGATCTTCAAGCAGTTGGCTATCTTTATTAGTATGCTCACCGGTTGCTAAAACCAGCTCTCGTAATTCATTAGTGGCTGCCCAAATATATTTTTGAGTACTACCAACCCGTGATAGCAGATTACTTAACTGCTCCACATCCATGGGCTTTCCACCAAAGGGAATCGACTCCACTGCGTTAGAGCCATCCAGAGCAACAATATTTATCCCATGATCATATAATTCAACTAAATTACCGGATGTAAATTGCTTGCCAAAGTAATGACGCGCAAGTCCGGCAAAAGGAATAATCGCACTTAAGCGAAACCCCGCCTGCTTGAGTGCCGCAAGCCATTGATCACGAACTTCCTGATACATAAACCCAACTTCTGTACCAGCTGGCATTCCATAACTCGCCTTCAATTCCGGACCCACACCAGCTAACGGAGAGTAGCCGATTTTAGGCTCGTTGAGACGGCGTTGAACATCTATCGCTTTATCGATTTGATCCTGCGTGGCAAACCCTTTTGATACTGCTAAAGCTCCCAGGTGTTGATAACCCGCTGCGCGGTCTTTTCGGGACTCTCTTTGCTCTGCTAAGAGATCTTTTAACTGAGCGTGCGTAATAACAGATCGACCAACAAGTAACTCACCAATCATGGTGTCGTTCTGAGGCATTTTAGACATCAACTCAAATTGAACGAGCTGATTACGCTCATTGAAACCTAAAGTCTCAGCGGCTCCCGGTGGAAATTCGATCGAACCGACAACGGCTTCTCTGGTGACAACCACGACATCACGAACCCCTTTGAAAGAAGATTTGATCTCTTTCAAGGCGGCATGTAATTCCACTTCAGAGGACGTAAAAACAGTTCCGGGTTGTCCCGTCCCATCTACCGTGGTCGCCTTAAGACTAAAACCATCATCAAGTATGACTAACATTTTTTACGATATTATCTTTCTATTAATCTATCGAGCCAAAGTCGATAGGTTTATGCGAATGATATTTGTCTGACCGGGTAAGATATTCACCAACTTTCCACGTACGACATTTCTATCTGTTTGAGAAACCGTATCGGGTGTATTTGGCGTCACTGGCTCCTGAAATATCACGACGATGTCATCTAAACCATCATTCCCGTTTATCTGCTGACCTGCTGTTGCTACATCAATCTCAATGCTATTGCTTGCAGGATCGTATTCTAAAGGGTTAGAGTCATACGGGTCGTCGGCTCCTGGATCAATGAATTGATTATTAAGGTCGTCGATTTTGTCTGCAAGTGTTCCCGTATAGTCCGGATTTTCTTTCGAAATAGGAGTGCCATCGATAGGATCATTTGGATTGGGAAGTACGACACTAAGCCTATAGGGTGTGTCTATTGAATCTTGCGGAATGAGGATCCTTTGAACTTCTGGCTGGGTAGCATTTCCAGATTGGACTTCTTCTATCGCGTATAGCGGAGTAGAGATCGTGCTGTTTGGGGAAGGAGGCGAAATATTGTGTAGTAGTAAAATATGAGTTCCAGCGGGAATTCGAAGGTTAGGGATTTGTCCTGCTGAATCTATCCCGTTAAATAATCTTCTCGAGGACATGGCTCCGGAGCCAACCGCCGTGTCAAATTCCGATGTATAGTATGTCTTCCAAAATTGCTCTTTTGCGTTATAAACCAGCAAAGAACATATCAAATCACTGCAGTCTCGGGACACGACGAATAAATCATTGAACAACTCAATTTGAATATCTGAATAATGGACAGACCAATCTTCAGGACTAATACTTGCGACAATTAAATCTTGATCATAGTCCTCTCCCCCTTCTATTCCGTTTCTACCCAACGTTTTGATCTGTAGCTGACCATCGGGAACATCATCATTGTCAATGTCTTCATCGTAACGCCAATCCCATCCATGAGTTAAATCATCCAAACCAAACGCATCCGATGTTGGTGGCAGTATAGTGCTATAAAAGAAGCCATCTTGCCCCGTTGACCACCCGTCCTGGAATCTAGGTTTCTCAGGTCCCAGGTAAACATTCTTACCTGGCTTTAGTGTTAAATAACTTCCTAGATAAAAATGCGTAGCCTGCTTATCATCTACTACTTCATTCTCGACCAAAGATCCTATAAAACCTTTGTTTACGGTTAGCGGTATTAACGGATTCGACGTACGCCCCGCTCTTGGGACTGGGGCAGTCACCCCATTAGGAAACGTCAAAAATGCCGGTTTTGATTGTCTTGCTTCAATAAGCTGATCTCTTTGAGGACCTTTATCAATAACACCAAAAGCAAGCTCCGTCATATCTCGAGGCAAATCGCCTATATCGGCGACAAATCCCCAAATTTGGTCTTCACCTACTCGCTGTAGCACAGCCTCGTCTTTAATTTTTAGCGCCAGATTTCTAGAAGCCTCATATCGATATTGATCCTGACTGGAATCCATCGTGTCAGTCAAAGAAACCGCACTAAAAGCCAGCACCGACATGATGAAAACCACCAGCAGTAATTCCAGTAGGGTAAACCCACTGTTTCTTCTGCTACTGTATTGAAACTTTAGATTTAAAAACATTCGTCAGTTTCTACTCAACTAAATAAACGAGTTCGTCATCCGATGAAAGCTTACCACCTTGGTAAGTACGGTCAGGTCCCATACCAACTAGCCAAACGGCTGAGGCGGTTGCAAAGTACATATAAGGCCTACCGAACTCACCGACGCTAGTGCCG
Organism: Planctomycetaceae bacterium; assembly: GCA_002717145.1. Taxonomy (GTDB): domain Bacteria; phylum Planctomycetota; class Planctomycetia; order Pirellulales; family Pirellulaceae; genus UBA721. The sequence goes on from PBCP01000054.1 coordinate 11,550, forward strand.
TGTAGACCCGTGGCTTCGTCCTTCTCACCGAATTGTCTAACCGGGAAACTGGAAGTTTTCCCCATGAAGGGATCACATAGCAAGACTAAATCGGTCACTCGCGGCGTGCCGCCAGCATTCCAGCTGGAATTTGTCCAATTATTAGGCGTATGAGCATCCGCAACCGGATCATATTCTTCGGCGTCACCTACGATGATGCTGCCAACCCCCTCTTTGATATAGGGACCTCGCCAACCGCGTCCCGTTTGGATATTGAACGATTCCAAAGGATGTCCTGTAGAATCCAAAGGACTATCGGGAAGTATTAATTGGTAGAAATTAGCCGGGTGATTAAACCATGCAATACGCTCGGCAGACGATTTATCGGACAAAAATACCGGCCAATGATCAGAATTAGCGGGGTCAATCTCCCCCCCCTGAGCTAACAAAGCAAACGGGCCTTGCTTCGGGTAATAGCCAGTATCGCCTCGAAATTGCTTCAACGCTTTATACAAGGTGCTGGATTCGTAATCGGAAAGATCCTCAGCGATCTCCGAACGAATACCCAACATTGAATAAATGATCGAACCACCCACAATCGCCAAAATAGAAACCACCATCAGAACCTCAAGCAAGGTAAAACCATGGCTTAGTCTAAGATAAAGTCGGGATTTATAGCTATTTTGGAGGTCCATACCTAATATTACACCGCAGAAGGGTAGCAAACGCAATCAATTTGCATTTAAACACAAAGAAAGCATGCGCCCGACATAAAGCCGAACGCACACTCTTCGCCGTATACATCTATATCAACTACTGACTATGGTTTTTGACCAGTAGCTTCTGCAAATTCCTCATCCAGGAAGTCACCACGCGAGTCAAGAACTGCACGCAATTTCGCTGGATTCACACTAACATCGATCAAAGCGATGTAGTGGTTGTATTCGTTCTTTGCTACGTTTCCGTAGTAAGGAGCGTGTTGCAAGTTGACAAATACACCTGAACCAATCAGGTTACTTTCATTTCCAAGACCCAGGCAAATGAGCTTAGAATCGACAGTAGCACCACCACCAATTTTGATGTTGTTGTATCCGTCAGCACCAGCATTCCACACATAAACAGAAGGCTGTCCGTCAGCAGTCAGGTCTAATGCAAACCCACGACCACGGTTTTTGTTAGCTCCACGTGGAACTGAGAAAGCGTGTTGGGGAATTGAGATTGCTGATAAAGCACCATAAGTACCAACATCAACATTGCCGACAGCTTTCAATACACCAGCGGCACCTGCACCATTACCAGCAGTTTCCATATAACGGATTTTGTTGATACCGGAAGCAATCAGAGCATTTTCTTCAGCTTCAGTGAGTGCAGTAACGGTACCTTTTCCTGCGATTTTATAACCGAGGTTACCAGCTTGAGCCCAATCAGCTCCACCAGTTGCAATGTTATCTGGAATGTTTGCATCATAAGTATTGCCAGTAGGTGTGGCAGCCATTAGTGATTCCAGGTTATTTGGAATACCACCTTCGGTTGACTCATATACCAAAAATGCTTCTGTAACAGCAGCGATCGAATGAGTCGCTGTACCTTTAGCGGCTTTGTCTTCCAAGCCACCATAGCTAGTGATGATAGCACCACCAACGATTGCCAACATGGCCACAACCATGAGGACTTCCAGCAGAGTAAAACCTGCTTTTCTCAGAGAACGTTTCATTTTGAAACTCCTAGTAAAATAAATATTTCTGCTCAACCATACTTCCGCTTTAGTGGCGAGCTAATTGCTTACACACCTAAAGGCTTGCCTTTTCGGAGATTCATTCTCACAAACCAATAGGTCTTATTGAAACTCAGTTTCAATAAGGATAACTTAATGTCTTAATCTGCCATTTGGAATAGGCTAAAAGACCTTTTTATATAAATTTATGTAAAAAAGACGGTATTTATTGAGACTGTGTCTCATTTTGATGGTTGTTCACTTGAAATACCGCAATTGTCCTTGCCATACCGCGATAATAAATACCGTTTATTAGATGAATGAATCATCTAGTCGCTTTAGAATGCAACACTAGCCATTCACATCTCATTTAACAAAGCACATGATTTCTAAAGAAGTAGTGTCCCTATTATGCTAAAGATGATTCCCACCATTTCCCTGATAATTAGCACTTACATCCTTTTTCTATGCTCCTACGCTGAGGGCGAAGACTGGACACAATGGCTTGGGAACGCTCGTGATGGAGTTTGGCGTGAATCGAATATCCTGACGACCTTTCCGGAAGATGGTCCAAAACTGCTCTGGAAGAGCCCAATCGGTAGTGGATACTCTGGTCCCTCGATCGCCAACGGCAAAGTCTATGTGATGGATCGCATTGGAGCAGGAGACTCCAAAACGGCGAAAGACCTTCACGACGGTAATCCCCCTAAAAACTACAATTTCGTTCGTAAGCTAATCCCGGGTAAGGAACGCATGCTTTGCCTGGATGGAAAGACCGGGGACATCATCTGGTCGCACGAATGGGACTGCCCATATACCACTGTGGCTGCTTATGCGATTGGGCCTCGGGTAACTCCCACAGTCGACGGTGACCGTGTCTATGCATTGGGAGCCGAAGGAGACTTTTTCTGTTTTGAAAGCCAAACTGGAAAAATAATCTGGCAGCGCGACTTCAAAGATGATTATGACCTCACGATTCCTGAGTGGGGGACCGCAGCGCACCCATTGATCGATGGCGAGCATGTCATCAGCATTGTTGGCGGTCAAGCTACAACCGTTGTCGCCTTTAACAAGTTCACCGGCAAAGAAGTCTGGCGTGCCCTATCATCCAAGCAACCCGGCTATTGTCCGCCTATCATCTATACCATCAATGGCGTCCGCCAACTCATTATCTGGCACGGAGATGGATTGCAGTCTATCGACCCTAAAACCGGTAAGTTGTTTTGGTCCTTACCAGTGATTCCGACTTACGGCATGTCGATCGGTCATCCCGTCCTACACGGGAATAAGCTCTATATGATGGCATGGGCACGCGTATCAGCGTGTGTTGAAGTCGGTGACTCAGGAAAAGCAGCGAAGCTGGTCTGGGAAGGTGATACCAATATTGGAATCGGCGGAGTATTTTGCACAGCCGTTATTCAAGACGGCTTCATCTATGCTTGCGGTGTCAGTGGGCGATATACTTGTGCGAAACTAGAGGATGGTACTAAACTCTGGACCACTTATAAGCCAGCAACCGGTGCCCGCCCCGGAGCCTGGGGCAATGTCTTCACCATTAAGCACAAAGATCGGTATTTTCTCGCCAATGACTTAGGCGAGCTGATCATCGCCAATCTTAGTCCAGAAGGGTATGACGAAGTCAGCCGGACCAAATTAATTGAGCCGACACATTGGGTTGCCGGACGAACGCTAGTCTGGTCTCATCCAGCTTTTGCCAATCGCTGTATTTTCCTACGCAACGACAAAGAAATTCGCTGCTATTATCTGGGAGATGATCAATAATTTTTAGTGTTTGCCATGCTCCACTTTGGATTTACGTTTTCCATTGAGTAACCATCCCACCGGAGTATGCCTGACAAACAGTTGATACGTTATCAATAACGTGACTGTGATCAAGCTGCAGACAACCGTAAATTTAGTCCATGGATGCCAGGGCAGCGGCTTGAGTAACTGAATATAGAGCCCTACTAAAGGCATATGTGCTACATAAAGCCAGTAGGATGAATCGGAAACATATCGCATCACTTTGCTTTCTGAGCTGAGGATTTTGCGAAAGAATCCCATCCAGCCAAAAGTCATCATCCAGACATAAACGACCGATGCAATCCGAATAAACAATTCTTTCAGCTGATGATGTTCCATCCGCAACCATGGATTCTCCGCCAGTTGTGTAAACCAGGATTCACTTTCAATCCCTGCTAGCAACCAGGCATCATGCCTGCCGGCCGCCAGATAAATAACGATCGACAATGGAATCGTTAACCACCAAAACCGACCCAATTTGCCCTCTTGATCATCTGCATCAAAGTACCATGCTCCGAACAGAAAGAAGATGAAGTAGTAAACCAACATGTGAGGATGCGGTCCCCATTGGGTTGAAGTGTCAGGCCCAAAAGCCTGATTCATGACCAACGTTGGAATCAGTGTCAACGGAATCAGATACAAATACCGCAATTGCGAAACAACCAACCATTTCGGCATTCGCTTTATCCCAAATAAGTCACAAACGATAGCGTATACGCCAAATATCGCCACCAGCCAAACCAGAAACCAGAGAAACCAGAAATGGCCAAACCCGCCCTGATGGAACAGATTTTGCCATCGTCCTTCTTTGTTCTTATAGTGCTTGGCTTCGTTAACCTGTTGCCAATACCAGCCCTTAAACTGTTCAACCATTCCTGCCTGCGTTTGATCCTGACGCTCGTCTTCATCCAGATCATCTTGCTGTTTGGACTTAAACTGAACCCAGAATTCGTCCTCATCCCAATCTCCAAAGACTTCATCATGGGGTGGGCTATCCTTCAGCTCAGCCCCCAGAATCTTGGCAGCTTCAGCCCTTCGTCCTTTCACTCCCTCCGGACTTACACCAATCCCAAAGGCAGCAGCAAGCTTCATCAGACCATCTCTGGTTTCCACGGTAAATGGAGCTGCTGCCACCTCAGCTGCGGTCAAACCGGCTTGATTTCTGATCGACTCATCCACTTTGAACCGTTTCAGTAGATGCAATTCACCATGTCGTGAAAACAGAGCAGCGGCATGTAATGCGGTACCACCGTCAGTGCTTTGAGCATTTACATCAGCTCCATGGTTGAGCAGCATTTCAACGACTCCATATTTACCTGTCGCCGCCGCATAAGCCAATGCTGAATATCCGTGTTGCTTATGAACAGAGTTAGGACTTACACCGGAAAGAATAAGTCGGCGAAGTCGCCCGGTATCATGAGCTCGTATCCGATCAAAGAAATGATCCCCACCATGCAAACTACCCGTACCAACTTCATGCAGTCCGAGTCCCATTTCCAAATAGAACCGCAATTGTGGATCGGTTGAATCCGTCAACAATTCGAGAGGCAGTTTTCCTTCACCATTTTTCAAACGCAGATTCGCACCGCGCTCAAACAAGTCAGCTACACGTTCCCACTGTCCTACCTCGATGGCAACCTGAAGCGGCGTTTCACCGGTCTCGGGATGCAATTGATTAACCGACTCAGGGTTTACTGCCAGTCGCCAGTGCATCATTCTTCGATCTTCGTGACGAACGGCTTCCCAAATTGTCAATTCCCGTGCGATACGCTCCCTTTCAAAGAAATCGACAATTCCGAATTGACCGATATCCCGAGCGATCTGTTCGGCGGTCTTTCCTTCATTGTTGGTTAATTCGATATTCGCTCCCTGAGAGGCCAGGCGTTCCACGAGGTCTTGCCGTCGCATCTGTACCGCTGCCATCAATGGTGTGAACCCTTCCGCACCCTGTTGATTGATATCAGCATCTTTTTTCAATAGTTCTTCGATCAATCCCCGATCCTGTCGCCAGGCTGCATCTAACAGGCTCATTTGCGGACGATGTTCTTCCCAGAACTTCCGTTCCATTTCCCCTCGCCAACGCCCTACAGCGTCTTCCATGGACTGAATAAAGATGAGTCCCAGCATGCAGGGAAGAAAAATACGTGCATAGCGATGCTTTAACAAAGCCGTTAAACCTCGTTTACGCCAAAGCATCGCAGTAAAGAAGCCACTGACCAGAAAAAATAATGGCATTCGAAAACCGTGGATAATTTCAAACATCATCTGAAATCCGGTGGATGTCTTATGCAACATCTGCGGATTTCCATCGTCTGTGATAATCCAGCCTGGGACGTAACCTAATCCAACATGCAATGCGATCCCCAACAACATAGCAATTGCGCGAAGGGCGTCGAGATCATGCCGACGGGCGATATTACCTGAAGAAGCCTTACTCAAAGCATTATATACCTTAGATTTCTAATCTTATTTTATCCGGTAAAGCATTACGGCGAGGTTGGAACTGGAATTGGGGTACCCGACGGTTCACTTAGTAATTCCCGTATCAAGCCAATTTCGATTTCAGCTTCCAATGGGGCCTGATCCAGCCAGTCAATTGGCAATTTACCATTCGCATCTTTCATCTGTAAATCCGCACCGGCATTCAATAATGCCTTTACAGCTTCGTCGTTAGCTGCTCTGACAGCCCAATGCAATGGTGTTCCTTTGTGCTTTGTGTTGGCTGGCAAATCAACATCGGCTCCGCGGTCAATTAGATACAAAACCGCTGCATTGGAAAACTCCATGACGGCGACATGCAACGCAGATCCTCCAAACGCTACATCGTCTTTGAGATCAAGCGGTGCATTGATATCCAGATCACCTGACAAATGAAACTCCAACCCGGTTAAATCCCCACTACGAGCACAATCCCAAATCGATAAATCGCCATCAGGTATCACTCCCGAATCTGTCCCTATGGCCTTTCCCAAAATCGTAACCATCAAGGCATGCCTTACATATTCTGCAGTCTCTAACGGCGTCAAACCATCATCATTGGCGAGCTCAGGATCTGCTCCCTGAGTGAGTAGATATTCAGCGATTTCCACTTCACCCCGATAGGCTGCGATATGCAGCGGGGTAGCGCCACGATCATCCTGGCTATTAACGTCGACTCCCGACTCTACCGTCTTTATCACTCCGGCTATATCACCTGCATCCACCGCCCTGAACAACGAAGCGGCTTCCCCCTGAGTAATTCCGGGAACAAATTCCACCTCCTGTTGCTCATAAGTAGTCTCCGGCTCACTACACCCGGTACATAAACAAACCAGCAAGAAGAAACAGGGAAACCAATATTTTGAGAGACGCTTGTTCATTTGGGGACAGTTAAAAAACGGGCTGGGGGTCATTAATCAACTATAACAATGCCGTACGGCCTTGGTGATACCCTATCGATCCGGATGTCGGTAATTGTTGGAGCAATCAACTGCTGTTAAATTGAATATCTCTCACAGGAAGACTTCCCTTTTACCCTCCATAGCCCCCAGACAACTATGACCAAGATTTTCTACACCAAAACAGACGAGGCGCCAGCATTGGCGACTCAATCGCTGCTTCCTATTATCCGGGCATTTACGAAGTCCTCAGGAGTCGAGCTCGTACTAAAAGATATCTCTCTGGCCGGTAGGATTCTTGCGAATTTCCCTGAACATCTTACAGCAGACCAAAAGCAGGGTGATGCCCTCGCTGAACTTGGTGCATTGGCAAAGACACCTGAAGCCAACATTATCAAACTTCCCAATATCAGCGCTTCGATTCCTCAGCTAACATCGGCCATTGCTGAATTACAGGAACATGGTTTCAATATCCCTGACTTTCCTGAAGAACCTCAAACGCCTAACGAAAAAGAAACTCGCGACCGCTATGCCAAAGTACTCGGTAGTGCAGTGAATCCGGTCCTGCGAGAAGGCAACTCCGACCGCCGAGTAGCTGGGCCAGTCAAAGAATATGCCAAAAATAATCCTCATTCGATGGGTGAATGGAGTTCCGACTCGAAATCTCATGTCGCGCATATGAGCGACGGTGACTTTTTTGGCAGCGAGCAATCCCATGTCATGGAAGCAGCCGGCACGGTTCAGATTGAAATGACATCTAATTCGGGTGACAGCATCGTTTTGAAGTCAGGCCTTGCTCTCGAGGCGGGCGAGGTTATCGATTCGGCGGTCATGAGCAAATCAGCATTACGGGCATTCATTACAGAAGCTATCGCTCAGGCTAAAGACCAAAACGTCCTGCTTTCGTTGCACATGAAAGCAACCATGATGAAGGTTTCCGACCCGAAAATCTTTGGACATGTTGTCAGCGTCTACTACGCCGACGTGTTCGCAAAACACGGCGACCTGCTCAACGAGCTGGGCGTTGATCCGAATAACGGCATTGGCGATTTGTACAACAAAATTGAGGAATTGCCGGAAGACCAACGCACTGCGATCCTTGCAGATTTAGACACCGTCTATGAACAGCAACCCCGGCTGGCCATGGTTGATTCAGATAAAGGAATTACAAACCTTCATGTCCCAAGTGATGTCATCATCGATGCATCTGTTCCGGCATGTCTGCGAAGTTCCGGCAAGATGTGGGGGCCAGATGGACAATTGCATGATACCAAGGCAATGATTCCCGACCGCAGTTACGCGCGAATGTACCAGGCTGTCTTTGATTTTTGTAAAACAAATGGCGCGTTTGACGTCCCGACAATGGGCAATGTTTCCAACGTTGGGTTAATGGCCCGTAAAGCTGAAGAATACGGCTCACATGACAAGACATTTGAAATTACGGAAGCTGGCACGGTCAGTGTCAAGGATTCGGACGGTAATGTCCTCATGCAACATCCGGTTGAAGCAGGTGACATCTGGCGTATGTGCCAAACCAAAGATGAACCTATTCGCGATTGGGTTCGTCTGGCGGTAAGTCGAGCTCGTGCGACTGGTTCGAAAGCAATCTTCTGGCTTGATAGGGCCAGAGCTCATGATGCAAATCTGATCGCCAAGGTTGAAAGTTATCTACCGGATCATGATACAGATGGTTTGGATATTGAAATCCTCTCAACAGTCGACGCCATGAACGAAACTTGCCAACGATGTAAAGACGGGCTTGATACCATTTCTGTGACCGGTAATGTGCTACGGGACTACCTCACCGACCTCTTCCCAATCCTCGAACTTGGGACCAGTGCCAAAATGCTTTCTATCGTGCCTCTACTTAACGGTGGCGGATTGTATGAAACAGGTGCCGGAGGTTCGGCACCAAAGCATGTGCAACAGTTTGTGGAAGAGAATCACCTGCGTTGGGATTCGCTTGGTGAATTTCTGGCTCTCGGTGTGTCGCTTGAAGAAGTTGCCGACAAGGAATCAAACAGTAAACTCAAAGTAGTTGCCGAAGCTCTAGATGTAGCGACGAGCCAATACTTACTGAATAACAAATCTCCCTCGCGTAAAGTCAATGAACTGGATAACCGCGGTAGCCACTTTTATCTGGCGCTTTACTGGTCTCAGGCATTGGCCTCACAGAATTGCTGCGAGGAACTGAAAGCCGAATTCACTCCTTTGGCACAGGCTCTGACTGACAATGAACAGATAATCCTAGACGAATTGAATGCTGTTCAGGGCGCTCCTGTCGATATCTCCGGCTACTATGACCCTTGTGATGACAAAGCCGCAGATGCGATGCGACCAAGTGATACATTTAACGAAGCCATTGCCAATCTGTCATAAGCTTCTTTCAATTTAACTGCTCAGTTGGACCAATCCATGCCTGTATTACCTCAACGCAAACTCGGTAAAACAGACATGGAGGTAACTCAACTGGGCTACGGCAGCATGGGACTGCGTGGCCCCGCCACCTGGGGTGTCCGGGTGGTCGAAGACGAAGCAGCTGATGAATTCCTAAATCGAGTGCTCGACAAGGGAATCAATTTCATCGACACCTCTCCTGACTACGGAGTCAGTGAAGAGCGTATCGGGCGATTTATCAGTTCCCGAAGAAATGAATACTATTTGGCAACGAAATGTGGTTGTGACTATCTTCAACATGAAGATCACCTGGAAGTACGCCATACCTGGACCAGGGATGTCNTACAACGGAATATAGAAACCAGCCTAAAACGGCTGCAAACCGACTACATCGATCTTCTCCAGTTTCACGGCGGCGATGCTGAAACCATTCAGCAGGCAGGATTAATCGACACCCTGCTGGAATTCAAATCTCAAGGTCTAATCAGATTCATTGGATCTTCCAGTTCTTTACCGCATTTGCCTGGTATGATTGAATTAAACGTCTTTGATACGATTCAAATGCCGTATTCCTGTCTAGCCCCCAGACATCATGATTGGATTACGAAAGCCGCTGAGAGTGGCGCGGGGATTATCATCCGTGGGGGCATTGCTCATGGTGGTCCGGATGCAGAAATTGACCGCCCCGCTTTGTTTGATGTCTGGGATCGAGCAGGCCTTGATGAGTTGCTGAGTGAAGATATGAGCCGTGCCGAATTAATACTTCGTTACACAATAAGTCACCCTCACTGCCACACCACTATTGTCGGAACTTGTAACGACCAGCATCTCGCTCAAAACATTGATAGTATCGGCAAAGGTCCGCTCGACTCACGGCTCTATGCAGAATTAACCTCCCGGGTACAGCAGGCCCTGAGTTCAAATCATTAAAGCGATGTTATAAGTTTTGTATCTAGTTGGCTCCGGTATACTGCTTCACAAACTGATAAAGACGCTTTGCATTTTCGCCAGAATAAAAGAGGTAGCCGCCATGTTTGCCTTCGGCAATCCGATGAAATGTGATCGGTAATCCGACCTCCTTATAGGCTTCAACAATTGCCTCGGATTGGTCAATCAAAACTGTGTTGTCCTTCTCTCCATGAAACACCAGAAATGGTGGATCGTCATTCGTGACGTGATACTTTGCAGATGCCTGCTTAGCAACATCTACGAGCTTGTCAGCACCGCCGCCCAGCAGGTTATAAACAACGGACCCTTTCTTATTGGCACGTGAAGGTTGAGTTTGACTTCGCAGCACAAAATCAGTGGTACCATAATAGTCGACTACAGCCTGAACTCTTGAGGACTGCTCCAGATTGCCGCCGACATTACCTTCCAATTCTTTAACGTCGCCCGTGGTTCCCATTAATGCCGCAAGATGCCCTCCTGCACTGGCACCACTGACAACGATACGATCTGCGTTATATCCATACTTTGCAGAATTGGCGCGAAGCCACCTTACAGCACCTTTGCAATCGTGCAATTGAGCGGGCCACTTGGCAACGTCTACTAGTCGGTAGTTAATACTGGCAACAGTAATACCATAGTTGGTTAACCAGGAAATAAATACTTTAGCTTTACTGTTCTGGTACCAACCACCACCATGGATCCAAACAACTAATGGAGAACCCTGTGGCTGTTTGGGTAGGTACAAATCTAGAAGCAGCTTATGATCGCCAATGGACGCATATTCAATATCCGATACCTTGGTGCCGGTTAACGTTACATTAGCGACAGCATTATCTTTCTCTGGCTTTTCCTGTTGAGTGAATTCATCAACAGGAGGCTGAGCCAGACAGATGCTACTCATCCACAAGCAAACAATCAGTCCGCGCATTTCATTCTCCATACACTACTTAAACAGATTATTGTAATGCGTTTCATTCTGACCACTCCATACTCTAGGTTTGACTCAGGCAACTATCGATATAAGTTCGGGATTTGTTAATGGCAGCCGTTACTTGCGATACAGTCGGTAAGATTGGTATGCCGCGTGGAACCGGATGCATGAATATTTCCACAAATCCTTTGTACTTTACATCTTTCAGTGCTTTAACAATGGGTATGTAATCAAGTCCACCGCCGAATCCCGGCAGTTGCTGCATCTCGATTTCCTTAGCCGCCTTCACCCGAATGCCTTCACTGTGTTCCTGAAAATATATAAACGGCACCTGTTGTGGACATAATTCACGACACAACTGTGGAATCAAATCCTGCCACTTGTGTAGATGATGAAATGCCAACGCAATACCCAGATTCGGTGAACGATTGAACTCGGCAAAATATCTTAGTGAGTCTGGATGGTACAACAATTGCCGATCGTGATTCTCCAATGCAATCGTGACGCCCAGTTCTTCCGCTAACTCAACATGTGGTTTCATCTGCTCCAAAAACGATTTCACCGCAACTCGAGCTTCAGCTCCTTGTGGCTCCCTGGGGCCTTTCGTGCCACAAAGTACTATTTTGCCACCAAGTCCTTTCAGCCATTTCATTTCCTGCTGTAAACCAAAGGGGCCCAATGGATATCTGGTGCTAACTCCTAACTCCACGTCGTTTTGGCGAAGCATATCCCTAAATGCTTCCGCTCCTATTTGATCAATTTGTTCACGCTGATTTCCATGAACCCGGCACCAAATATCAATCGCTTTAGCGCCCGTCTTTTTCACTTCCGGCAAAATCTCATTCAGCGCAAATTCGCCATACATCGCTGACGACAATACATAATTGAGTTTATAGGGTGCCTTCCTGCTCTCGGCCTGACCAGAAGTAGAAATGCCAGTCGCCGTTAAAGCCGAGATTGTTTGACCAAACTGACGACGTGAAACCGATATTCTTTTGTTTTGTTCAACCATCAAAAAACCGTTAACTAACAAGTAATAAATAAGACGTATACTTGAATAGTATTCATCGTACACTTTTTAAGAACGCAGACTACGCAATGTTCCACATGGACATCATCAGGCAAATACTACTGATCGCAATAATGACTCTGTCGTCCATGCTGGTGGCAGAAGATAAGCAGGTTATAAGTGGTACCCTCATATCCACGAACCTCGCAACATCGGAATTAGTCATTGAAGATAAGCAGGAACGTCAAACTGTAATCCGCGTTCTTCATAGCACACGAATTTACAACGGTGAGAATAAAACGACACTCATCACACTGGGATCGGGACAAGAACTGACGATCTCTGTGGATTCATCGGGTTCTGCTGCTGACCGTATCGATCTACGCGGTGACAGAATTTTTCCTTCGAGGAAAGGTTACCCCATAAGTGAGTGGATCACCGTTCAGCGTGGAACATTGCCAATCCTCCTCAGCGCTCCTCACGGGGGGAACGAATCAATCCCGGGAGTGCCCAAGCGAAATGATGACTCCCAACCAAAGTTCGTTATCAAAGCAGATTCCAATACCTATCCATTATCCAAATTAGTAGCTGCAGAGCTTGAAACACGACTCGGTGGCAAGCCCTGGCTTGTGGCAGCTAAATTTCACCGTTCTTACATCGATGCCAATCGTCCTATAGAACATGCTCTGGAGCACGAAAAGGCTAAAGCAACCTATCGGGCATATCACCTCGCCCTGCAGCATGCGATTCTTGAAGTCAATTGCCAGTTCGAATCCGGACTGTTAATTGACCTGCATGGCCAGAGCAGATTACCTGACGTCATATGGCGAGGCACTCGGCAAGGGACAACCTTAGGTGGCCTTACCGATCAGTTTGGCTGGGATGTTGTCGAAGGCAAAAACAGTCTGATGCACTCATTCCGCCAAATGGGCTACTCAACTCATCCACAAGGAATTGACGCTAGTGAAAGTCCGTTTTCGGGTGGTTTTATTACAAGTACTTATGGGTACCCTTACGGCCTCAATTCAATGCAACTTGAATACGGTTACTCTTTTCGGGCAAGTAAAGAAAAATACCTCAAAACATCGAAGGACACAGCGGTCGCGATCGAACATTTCTACAGAAGCTACCTCACAAAAAAACTTAAATGTGCACCGAATTTTTCCAATGACGAGAAACCATGATTTACCGGCGCGCGTGTATTAGAATAGATCACAACATCTGATTATTGATTCAACATACTGTCCTAGTTTCGGAGTACCCCGCGATGTCCACAACTCCCCGACGCGAATTCCTTCAGCAATCTCTGGCTGCTGCTACAGTCTGGAGCCTGCTTCCGAATTCACTACAAGCTGAATCCCATCGCGATGTTTCACTCAAGCTATCCAGCTTCACTGTCGACGTTACACCGCCCAAAGGACATTCCTTATGCGGAGGCTGGATCACACCTGTCCTTGACGTAACAGACTCACTTCAGGCGCATGGCATTGTTTTGCAGGGTGCCGGAAAACCTATGGTAATAGTCGCCCTTGACTGGACTGCATTATCAAATGGAGGACACTTACTTTGGCGGGAAAGAATTGCGTCCGCAGTCGACACAACTCCTGAACGAGTAGCCATTCATTGTGTTCACCAGCACAACGCTCCGTTTGCCTGCCTGGAGGCTCAGGCCATTGTCGACGCCCAGGGAGACCTGCCTCATATTGTCATGGAAGACTATTTTCATGATTGCAGTCAAAGAACCGCCAAAGCTGCCAGGCTTAGCATGAGCAACGCTCAACCGGTTACCCATATTGGAAAAGGGGAAGCCAAGGTCGAGAAAGTCGCTTCGAATCGTCGTATCTATCGAGACGAAAACGGAGTGATCAAAGCGATGAGAGGAAGCAGTTGCAAGGATCCTAAGTTACGTGCCATGACCGAAGGCACCATCGATCCGATGCTCAAGACGATATCATTCTTCAATCAAAACCAACGGGTCGCAGCTATCCACTATTACGCCACTCATCCCATGAGTTTTTACGGAGATGGCTTGGTCTCAAGCGACTTCGTAGGAATCGCTCGCAAAAAACTGCAACAAGAACAAAAGGATTGCCATCATATTTACTTTACTGGAGCTGCGGGAAACGTATCGGCTGGTAAATACAACGACGGCAGTAAGCCAGTTAGGGCGGTATTGGCTCAACGTATCCTTCAGGGGATGAAGGCATCATTAGAAAACACTAGTGTGAGCCCCATAAAAACTGTGAGCTGGAGCAATGTTGCCATACTGCCGGAAGTTCGTAGCACATTTAACAAAGAGGACTTGAATAAAATCATTTCCAATAAAGACGGCAGTGTGGTCAGCAGAAACCGCCCGTCCTATATGTTGGCTTGGTTAAACCGAGTCGAACGAAAACAACCTATCATTCTTAGTTCACTTGGTATTAATGATATCGCGACACTGCATCTTCCTGCGGAGTCCTTCATTGAGTACCAGCTACGTGCACAGAAACTTGCCCCTGCTAAGTTCGTAGCGACAGCAGCGTACGGAGACGGAGGACCCTGGTACCTGCCTGTGAAAGAGGAATACCCTGCGAAAGGATATGAAGTTCGGGTAGCGTTTTGTGAACCGAGTGTCGACGACGTTATGTCTACTGGTATAAAACAACTTCTGGACAGTTAAACCGCAATGATGAAAAAACTAAGAGTCGCTCTACTCAGTATTGTCGCTTCAATTTCAGTCCTCCCGACCTTATCAGCTCAGGATGAACGAGTCGTCACTGAAGCCGATATGCCACGCATTGCTCACACCGATCCCCGGGATGCCTTGAGTACGTTTAAAGTGGCTGACGGCTTTCAACTGGAATTGGTAGCGGCTGAACCACTGGTCTCTGATCCGGTCGCCGCCTGCTTTGATGAGTATGGCCGCATGTTTGTAGCTGAAATGCACGGGTATCCTTTTTCTCAGGAACCGACACAACTCAATCCGGAAGGTGGTGGCCTCAAGGATGCCGGTATCATTCGCATGCTGGAAGATACCGACGGCGATGGAACAATGGACCGCAGCACGGTTTATGCTGACAAACTGAGCTGGCCAACTTCTGTGGTGCCGTACAACGGTGGTATCTTTGTCATGGCTCCCAAATACCTTTACTACCTGAAGGACACTGATGGTGACAATAAAGCCGACGTTCGCGAAGTGGTGTTGGAGGGATTTGGACGAAACAATGTGCAGTCGGTTGCCAATGGTTTGATTTGGGGACTTGATAATCGAATTTACTTTGCTGCCGGACGAAACCCAAAAAACCTAACCCACCGTGGGGAACCGCTCTTCCCAGTGAGTGGAGTCGACCTCAGATTCGACCCTCGAACTGAAAACTTTGAAACGGTTACCGGTGGCGTCCAGTTTGGACATTCACGAGACATTTGGGGCACAAGATTTGTTTGTAGTAACAGTAATCACATTCAACAAGTGATTCATCCTCAGCATTACATCACTCGAAATCCATATCTGGTCGCCTCTGGTATGATTCGCAGTATCGCTTCCGACGGAGCCAGTGCGAGGGTATTTCGGCTCAGTCCTCCGGAACCTTGGCGAATTGTACGTCAAAAGTGGCGAGCGCTGGACAAAGGGTACAGACTAGTTATCAATGATGATGGAGGGTGGGAGTTTATCCCTCTGGACCCGTCTAAACCATCGGGCGTGGTCCCCACTGAGTACCCTGTTGGCTTTTTCACTTCGGCAACAGGGATCACGATCTACTCAGGCGATGCCTATCCCAAACGCTATCTGGGCAATGCGTTTGTCGGAGACGTTGGTGGTAATCTGGTGCACCGTAAGACAGTTGACTCAGCGGGGGTTGTATACAGCAGCAAGCGGGCAGATGAAGGAGTTGAATTCATACAATCAACTGATAACTGGTTTCGCCCGGTGAATTTCCTTAACGCACCTGACGGTACTATCTATGTACTCGACATGTACCGTGAAACCGTGGAACATCCATATTCCATTCCCGCAGAGATCAAGAAATTCCTGCACCTCACAAGTGGCAAGGACCGAGGACGAATCTACCGTGTTGTACGAAAGGACATGAAAGTTAGGGCCCCCGCCAATCTTGGAGGCATGAGTAATTCAGAACTAGTAGGCGAGCTCAGTTCTAACAACGGTTGGAATCGTGATACCGCCCAGCGTTTATTGGTCGAACGACAAGACGACTCTGTACGCTTAGCGTTAGACGAATTGGTCTTCAACGGAAATACATCGTTGGGCCGTTTGCACGGGCTCTACACACTCCACGGCCTTAATCTACTCGCACCTGCTCACCTATTTGCCGGACTTCTCGACCCGGAGCCCCGAGTAAAAGCTCATGCTATCAAACTGGCTGAACCGTTTCTTGATGAACATGCAAACCTTGTTGACCAAATCAAAACACTGACAAGCCATACGAGTGAGCATGTCCGTGTCCAAATGGCTTACTCACTGGGCGCTGCCAAGCCCGACATGGCTGTTACGACACTGGCCGAGTTAGGTCTGGCAAGCAACTCCACTCCCGAGATCAAAACTGCCGTACTTTCTTCGGTAGGAGCATATTCAGATCGCTTTTTGCTACAGCTTTTGAAAACCGGTAAAAACCAACCACAACTCGCATCGTTCGCATTACAAACAGCAATACTTGTTGGTTCTAACCCAAATGATGGTGCCACCTTCAATGTCTTATCTAAGACCTCGAACCTTTCTGCCAACCTACAAACAATCATATTGCGAGGTCTTGGTGAAGGTCTCAGTCGGCGTGGTAAAACGCTCCGCGCTATGATCCTCTCACCAGCTGCCCCCGCTGAACTATCAACACAGTTAGGAGACTTATTCAACGCGTCGGTCAAACAGGTATTAGATCCAAAAGTTGAATTACCAAGTCGTCTGGCGACAATGCAACTGCTGGCGTTTTCCCATCTACCTTCCACCACGGACTCACTTGCCACACTACTTGACCCACAAACACCGCAATCGTTACAACTTCAAGTTGTCCAGACTTTGGGAGCCATCAATGCTCCGCAGCTAGCTTCCATCCTGCTCTCGAGATGGAAAGGATTCAGCCCGTTGGTGCGCCGCGAAGTTGTCGATGTCCTCACACGTACGACCGCCAACTCACATCAACTCCTGGACGCAATTGCTCGGAAGAAAATCCAACGAGTTGAAATTGAGCGGGACAAAATACAAATACTCTTACAACACCCCAACAAAGATCTGCAGGCTAAAAGTCATAGCCTATTTGGATCTGAAGCAAATTCAGATCGAGCCAAGGTTGTACTTCAATTTCAAAATGTACTTAATCTTGAAGGCCGGGTTGCAGCAGGCAAAGAAGTTTTCACTAAAAAATGTTCCATTTGCCATCAGGCCGGAGACATAGGAACTCAGGTAGCTCCGAACCTGGCTAGTGTAAAAAATAAGTCCGAGGCGGATTTATTAATTGCGATTTTAGACCCTAATCGTGAAGCTCAACCAAACTTCAACGTCTATACCGTGATTACTCAACAAGGCCGGGTTTTAACAGGCATCATCGCTTCAGAGACGGCCACGAGTCTCACGCTTAAACGAGCGGAGGGTAAACAGGACGTTGTCTTACGAAGCAACATCGATGAGTTGATTTCAAACGGAGTTTCTCTGATGCCGGAGGGGCTGGAAAAAGAACTCAACGCCCAGGATATCGCTGATGTGATCTCGTTTATTAAACAGAGCAAAGACATCAAATAACACTCTCCTTCTCTTTCGCCTCATTATCGGAAAACACATCATGGTCCGAACATTTGCACTTCTTATGATCTTACTAAGTGGAATGCTTGCCGTTTCTGTATTGTGGTCTCAGGATCCTGAAGAAAGTGCCGAGCAGATTAGTAAACGCATCGATGAATTGGCCAGCAAGATGCCAAGACTACCCGCATCCACTGCCGAGCAGTCCAAACAACAGATCGTCATTCATTCAGACTTCGAAGTCCAAATTGTTGCTACAGAACCTTTAATTCGGGATCCGGGAGCCATCGATATTGATGAAGACGGCAACATGTACGTCTGTGAGTTGCCGGAATACAATGCCTACGCGGCAAAAGAAGATCCGGGCGAAAAGGGAGCGATCAAGCGACTTGTCGACTCAGATGGAGACGGTCAATACGACAAAGCAACAACGTTCGTGTCAGGAATTCCGTACCCGACTGGCGTGATTTGCTGGGATGGGGGAGTCTTCATAGGTGCAGCTCCTAATATTCACTATGCCCGTGACAACGATGGGGACGGAATCGCGGATGAGAATAGAATTGTCTTCTCAGGGTTTGGTAGTGATCTCGCAGGAGAAGCCCATCTGAATTCCTTCCGCTGGGGGCCGGACAATCGTATCCATCTTTCAACGAACTTGTCCGGAGGAGAAATTAGAGGCCCCAATGAAGATCGGGCACCAGTATCCGTGCGTGGTCGTGGCATCATCTTTGACCCGCATGATCCGTCATCCTTTGAATTGACCAGTGGTGGAGGACAGCACGGAATGAGCATGGACAACTGGGGCAGAAAATTCGTCTGTCAAAACAGTGTCCCTGCTGAAACTTTGATGTATGACGATCGTTATCTGGCGAGGAATCCTGTTATGGAGGCTTCCAATGCAGCGGTCTCCATCGCCCCAGAAGGCAAATTTACTCACTTGTTTCGAATCAGCAAAGGTGAACCCTGGCGCGAGTTACGCACCATGCTGCGTCGTACGAAGCAATTCCGAGGATCAGACGAAGGTGGTAAGCCATTTGGATTCTTCACCGGTGCTACAGGAATTACGATTTACCGGGGAGATGCCTGGCCTAAAGAAATGCACGGCAATCTCATCGTCGGAGATGTAGCCAATAATCTGATTTATCGCGCGAATGTCAAAGCAGAGGGTCTGGAATTAGTTGCTGAGCGTGCCGATCAAGGAAAGGAATTTCTGGCTTCTAAAGACTTGTGGTTTCGACCTGTGCAATTTATGAACGCACCCGATGGTTCATTGTATGTACTCGATATTTCCCGAGAATTAATTGAGGGTGCCGCTTTTCTGCCTCCTGAATTTATGAATCACCTTGATCCCATTAGTGGGAATAAGCAAGGACGCGTTTACCGCATCGCTCCCAAAGGATTCGTCTCCAAAACTCCTAGACTCTCTGGACTATCCACCAAAGAGCTTGTTGAATTACTCGACCATTCCAATGGTTGGCATCGTGATACAGCCGGCAGGCTTCTTGATACTCGTCAGGATCAATCGGCTGTCTCTCATTTGCGGGAGTTGGTCAAGAATGGAAAGACGCCCTATGGCAGGTTTCTTGCGTTGTACAACCTAGAAAGCCTGAATGCGTTGGATGAGGTAAGTGTCTTGTCCGGATTGAAAGACGAACAACCGATCGTTAGGTGGCATGCTTTGAGGTGTGCTGAGTCACTTTGCAATCAGGCACCTGCCGTTTTGCATGCCATGAATTCTCTGGCAAACGACGAGGATATCCGAGTGCGATATCAGCTGGCCTTTTCGATCGGCGAGGCATTGGCAAGTTCGAAGAATAACACCCTGACGAAACTGGCTCTTCAGGACGTGGATAACAAGTGGATGCAAATTGCGATTCTGAGTTCTCTGGGACGCGGAGCGGAAAAAGTACTTACTGCATTGACTGACAATGCGGAATTTACGGCCAAACCAAACGGCATGCTCTTTCTACAGCAGTTGTGTAGTCAAATGGGTGTCCGCAATCGCCCTCATGAGGTCTCAGCCGTATTAGACGTAATCAACCAGCATGAAAAACTATCAACCCCATTGATTGAAAGCCTTGTTAGTAAAGCTCAGGGATCTCAGAGAGAACAGTTGTTAGCGTTAACTAGTGGTAAAGCTAACGACGTCCTGATGACATTAATCGATAACGCCTTGAATGCTGCAGGGGATACGAAACTGGACACGACAACCCGGATCCGTGCCATTGAAAGTCTTCAATTGGCTAAATACGATCGAACGTCTTCATTGCTCGACAGTTTACTCAACGTTAACGAATCTTTTGAGATCATGGCAGCAGCTATTGATACACTCGGTGAATACTCAAATCCAGACGTCGCTAAAACTCTGATTCAACGATGGCCAACCATGGGACCAACGCTTCGCATGCGGGCGGCCGAAGCGTTGCTCTCAAGAAATAACTGGACTTCAAGCCTGCTCGATGCTATCGAAGACGGGCAAATCGGACGAGGAGAATTAGATCCTGCCCGCATCGCATTGCTCAAAGTACATCCCAACGAAGTAATAGCCGCTCGTGTTAGTAAACTATTTACAAGTGCTACCAATCAGGCACGACAGATGGTTATCAAAAATTATCAATCAGCACTTGAACTCACGGGGGACCCTGGGAATGGAAAGGTGTTGTTTAAGAAACATTGTTCTGCCTGCCATCGTCTGGAAAATGTCGGAAATCAGATTGGTGCGGATCTCAATGGAATTCGCAATCGCGGATTAGATGCAGTGTTACTCAATATTCTTGATCCAAACCGAGAGGTTAAACCCAAATACTTAACCTATGTCCTTGTTGACCTTGATGGACGAAGTGTTACCGGAATGATCTCTGACGAGAGTGCCAACAGCATTACCATCCGTAAACCTGATGGTACGAGTTCAACCCTATTACGCTCAGAAATCGATTTACTGAAAAGCACGGGACTATCTTTCATGCCCGAAGGACTTGAAAAGCAAATCAATAAACAGCAAATGGCTGATCTGCTGACCTACCTAAATTCATTGCAGTAGGTTTATAAACTCAGCATTGAGGATAGAAGGAAACTCAGGCCAGATTACGCGACCGGGTCTAATTCATTAATAGAATCGCCAAACGGTAGAATTGGCATCGGCCGTCCACCGAAGTCAGGGAAGGCGTCCTCCCAGTTAATTCCCAGATGCTTATAGACGCTGGCCCATAAATCGTTAGGAGTCAGCGGGCGGGCAATCGGTTCTTCACCACGTGAATTCGTAGCACCGATTACCTGACCAGTCCGCATCCCACCACCAGATACAATGAAACTCATCGAATTTGGCCAGTGATCACGGCCAGGCTGCATTACTTTCGATTTGGTTCCCGGACGCTCATTGATCCGTGGTGTCCTGCCAAATTCACCTGTCACTACCAACATGACTCGCTTGTCGAGACCACGCTCATAAAGATCTTCGATCATAGCCGAAACGACCTGATCATAAATCGGGAACCGTACTTCCGAATCGCGGAAGAGATGGCAGTTCACAGCATGACTGTCCCAGTTATAAGTTCCCCAATCCAGCATGGTAATACCAGAGACATATGGGTTTTCCATTACCACGGAAACCCAGGGCACGCCGGCTTCCACCAACCTTCGAGCAAGAATAGCTCGCTGTCCCCATTCATGGCGACCAAAACGATCACGTAAGGCATCGGACTCATGCGACAAATCGAATGCCTTATGAGCTTCGGATGATGTGATCATGGAAATCGCTCGTTGGTTAAAGGTATCCATCGAATCCATCACGCCACTTGTTTCAACATCTTTGCGTAAGGTATCCAAATCACCAAGAAGCGAAACCCGATTATTCAGTCGCTCTTCAAACAATCCAGCGTTCAACGAAAGATTCTGAACTTTAAATCCCTCTGAATTAGGATCACCTGAAATATTGAAGGGATGCGTTTCTTTTCCCAGATAGGCCGAGCCAAATGAGAATGTATCGACTGAATTCACTCGGCCATTGCCAAGTACAATGTAATTACATAATCCAGACGGATTTCGATAGTTTTCCAGCTTCTTCGCTGCTATCGAACCAACACAGGGGGCATCATTCACGAAGCCTGTCGGTGTTGCCGGCTTGCGTCCGGTCAGAAATCGTTTATGCCCACCTCCATGGTCCGCAAAGCCATGATGCACAGAACGAATGATATTAAACTTGTCAGCGATTTTTGCCTGCAGAGGGAATAACTCGCAGATTTCCATTCCGGGAACCTTGGTTCCAATCGGCTTGTAGATTCCACGATAGTCTTCAGGTGCATCGGGTTTCAGGTCGTACATCTCCATATGCGGAGGGCCACCTGGAAGCCAGACAAAAATTACTGCCGGGTTATCGACATTGGTACTGGCGGCAGAATTCTCTTGTGCTTTCAGAATTTGCGCCAATCCCAACCCACCAAGCACACCTCCGCCAGCCTGCAACACACTTCGACGACTTAGTTTTTGATTTCTGTTCATGAGTAAATCTTACCATGCGCAACAACGTACAACTATACAAATGCAATATCGACCATTTTTCAGCTCTGACTTTGCCGAACTCACCCCACCATCGGACTATTTAGTCGACTTGAGGTATGCGATTAAGAGTGTAATACCCATTTGGGTGAAGCAGAGGCTCACCATCCTTCGACTTAAGATTGATACAATTCAACTCGTGAACGAATCCTTCGCGAAGCCCATCAATTCCGAGACGCACCGTGAGTCCGTCTTCCGACACACGTATATCACGAATTGAATTCTTTTCCGTCAGGATCTCCGGTGATCCATATTTAGCCTGAAGGAGGTAGGTATAGTTTTTCATGCGATATGACTTTAGATTACGAGCGGTGTCCTGGTCCACTGGCTTGGTGAATTCCAGTTCGAATCCATCTGGCTTGGCTCGCATCTCCTTGATTTCAAATGGCATCCGGCCGGTCCAGACCAGTCGTTGTAAACCGTAAGACGACGAACCTAAAGAACTCCAGCCACGATTCGTAAGACCGACATACATTTGGCCGTCTTTATTAAAATCCATCCGCACTACGGCTGAATCAAATCCACTTCGAAATCTAAAGCAGGCTCCCTGATATTCTCCTGCCACTCTCTCGAGAAAAACTCTGTTGATCTCAGACAAACGAAATTCACCGATAAATAACTGGCCGGTGAACGGACCGAATTTACCAGTCGTGTTATCTAACACAACATCCGTGGCACTTTGACCAACTTTCTTGTACGGAAACCAAACCGCCGGAGGCTTTAGATTCGTAATCTTAGGTAAGGCATTGGGCCACGGCACGCCAGCAGCAACGCTCTCAACTTCCTCTGTTGTCGGTAGTTTAGCTTGGTGCGGGCTACGCAAACCCCAGGGGTGGCCAAAGAAGGAATCTTCCCTCATGTGATGTAACGAACAGGTGGCAATCCAATTGCCCTGCTGGTCAGTGAAGAACATATCACCGTGAGAATTAGCTCCAAATCCACTGGGGGATCGCATCCCTGAGCAAACCGGGATGAGCTTTCCATTCCCGTCAATCTTGATTCCCCAGCCACGCCACAGGTCGTCCCCATTGTTAGCATGCTCACCCATGCCCATGTTTAAAGTCACCCAAAAGTTGCCCTGTTGATCCAACTTAGGGCCATAGGTGTATTCGTGATAATTGCCGGTGACTCCCCAACCGGAAGCAACATTCGAATACTCGTCGGCATAACCATCTCCATCGGTATCCCGAATGGCCGTTAACTCAGCACGCTGCGCGGTATAGAACGTCCCGTCACGATAGATTAAGCCCATAGGATCGTGTAACGCGTCTGCAAAGAGTGAGTACTCAATATTGCGCGGATCTCCGCCGAGATTGGACAGAATCCAAATCTCGCCTTTCCGAATTGCCACAGCAAGACGATCATCGTCCAAAGCCGTCATGCCAGTTACTTCCAGCACGACTTCCTTGGTGTCCGGTCGCCACCGTTTATCTCGCGAGTGTGTTTTAGCTTGAGCTGAGACGATAGTCTCCAACCGATAATAGTCGTTTTCTCGACGTTGACCGTAAGCCGACTGTAATAGCAGGGTCATCAAAAAAGCAAACAAGATGAATCTTACCATTGGTACTTAACCTCAACTGACTGATCTCCCGGACGTAATAGTACATATACTTGTCCGTCTTTCATTTTCAGCAAGTGACCTGAATCAACCGTTACAGTTAATCGCTGATCTACAATAACTACAGAATCGGAATCTCCTACAAGCTTCGCTGTCTCTCGGGCAGTCGCCAACAGCAAAGCCCAGCCTGTCGTTTCACCTTTCACAACAATCGTTCTTTTCAATCCTGAGTTGATTGGAAGTAACGTATCAGTCGCTTCGATTTGGTCATTTCCAAATCGTAACGTTGGAACAGTATCAGGTGGTTTGGCAAGACGGTATCCAAGATAACGAATGCCTGCTGCGGAGGCTTTGGTCGGCCAGGACTGACCGGGCCTTGCCAATGCGACACCCTGAGTCAGCGTGATCTGCTCATCTCCCAAAGGCGCCGCAAACGGAATAAAGCGATCAAACCAGGTTCCATGAGCATCAAGAAAGCGACCTTTCCACGCCAACGCTAAACGTAATTCCTTTAAATCGTAAGCATAGTGAATTCGTTGGGGGAAACCGACTGCCATGGCTCGCGTGCCAACGTTTTGCATAAACGTCCGCAAACGGATTGGAGAATCGTTTGGTTTCAGTTCAAAGTTTTGTTGTTCATCTGCTAACAGCTTATCTGGCAGCTCACTCGTCTTACTGTGATTTAAATAAGTCCAGATGGCTGTGACTTGCTGCTGAATGTCACCGCTTAGAATTTGAGGCACCGAAGCATTCCCTTGAGGAAAGAAATTTGGCATCCGAGTTCTGGGACGCTTCGAATTTGGATCTAATAGGAATTCCTTAAACCACCCTGCCTGAAGCCGCTCGCCTGGTTGCCCCATCTCAACGCCAACGACTCCCGTCATACGCTTACCGTTGATTGCGTGACATTGAACACACCCTTTATCAACCAATTGGCGACCTGCTTCGATCAACTCTTTCTTGTCAATCTCACTGAATAGATCAGTTGTATTATTCTCAACGCTATCGACTCTCTTAAACAATGTGGGCAGGCCTCCGGTAACCTGTTCGGTGAACAAGGGCATCCGAGCTTGCATATGAGGGCGAATATCCCTTTTACCAGCCAGAATATCTGTCAACGCAGCCTCGGTTAGTTTCGCACCCACACCGGAAAGTGGTGGCGGAATCCTACCTTCATCACCAAAATCAACATGGCCAACTGTTTCAAACAAGGAAAACCGTCTCGCACCTACGCCCCCCACCGATTCACTGTTTTTCCAAATTCGCTGGTGGCATGCATAACAATTGCCTGCCACCAGCTTTCGATGCAATAATTGTTCGGTCGTCTCTGGAATCTGATCCGAAATTGCACTTTTGAGTAATTGTTGTTGTTGAGAGGTAAGAGGGTATTTGATGGAACGCCGTGCTGAATTGATTTCAAGGCAACCGCCAGAAATCATCTCTGCTGCCAACGGCCGATAGACCGGTCGATCAATTTGGCTGAAGTCCTCTTCTAATTGGTGACACTCAATACAGCCAAACTTTACAAAATGCACTTTCCCCTGGGCTACTAACTGTTGATCGGGAGCATCTGTAGGGGGCCTTGTCACCACCGTCTTTTCTCCAAGTAGGTAGTGAGCGATATCTGCAGCTTCAACTACGTTCAATTTTAAAGACGGCATTCTTCCCGCCGGACGAACATGTCCGGGATTAAGAAGAAACTTGGTTAGAGCGTCGTGAGAATACTTGTTAAACAAATTGGGAAGCGGGACTGATTCTGCCCATTCAGAAAGCAGAGGTCCTGCGCCAACAACCCCATTATCTTCAAAGTCTTCTTTATTCAACTCATGGAACTTTTCCGAACTGTCTGGATCATGACAGCCTACACAACCCACTGAATGAAATAAATCATAGCCACGCTCCGCATTACTGGCTCCAGGATCGCCATTTTTGTCTTCTTTGATGGGAGCATACTTTGTCTTTTTTGATGACCCAAGAAAAGCAAGCAATTCGTTAATCACTTTCGTCTTTTGGACTGCGGGGAGGTGATCAAGTACATCCGGCATCGTTGTGCCAGGCTTGGTGGTGTTTGGATTTTTCAGAAACTGATGAATCCATTCAGGTTGAACTCGATGCAATATACCTGTCAAAACCGGTCCGCCTTTAGGCTGTAACGTATCGTTTCCGGATTTATGACAAGCAGTACAACTCAGTTCAGTTAGCAGGACATTACCGATTTGTCCGGAATACTCTTCTGGAGCGTCGCGCATCATCCCCGGAATGGTGGGGGAAACTTCTTCGGCCAGAAGCATTGGAAACTGAATCAGTTGTATCAGTAACAGATTCAGAACAGTTCGTTTGTATTTTAGATTCCTACTGTCCATTTTGTTGAAGCCACTTGTCCTGATATTGCAATGTCAAGAAAATCAGAGCCATCGCTCCGGCACGATCATTTTGCGACTGCAACGCTTCGCGGTCGTAATATGCCCGAAGATTTTTTTGCTTACCGGTTCCAGTACATACGTTGTTTATCGAACCATCCGCAGCAACTCTTCGAAGTGTTGCCAGTTCCGCCTTTTGAAGAATCTGATAGTAATCATCAGCATCCAAAATTCCACCATTGACCGCAATTTTAATGGCCGCGGCAATCATACATGTCGAGGTAAATTCAGGGTAACTCTGTGGTTTGTCGATAACCTGATGCCAACTGCCTGTCGGCCCCTGAAATTTGACCAACGATTCAATGTGTTGCACGAATCGCTGTTTGACATCCCCCCAGCCCTTCGTATTCTGAGGTACCTGAACGAGACTCATCGCCGCTCCCAACGCAGCGAAACCATTACCTCTTCCCCAAGCCGTGCGATCAAGTGGTGAATGCTGGTAGAGTCCGTTATCTAATTGGTTCATCTCCGCACAAGCCTGTAGATGTGAGAGGCAGGCATTGAAGTACTGGGATTTTCCTAGGCTACCTGCCAATGAAAGAATCGGGCCTCCCATGAAAACGGCATCGCTCATCTCCGAATGGAATGGCATCATACGATGATTGCCGAATCTCGTTTCCTCAGAGTCATATAAGCCAGCCACTTCCCAAATTCGTTCCCTGCACTGCTGCTGATACTCTACGGGATAAAGCGGATGCATGAGGTGAGTCACAAAAACCAGATTGCCAGCGATGCCGGAGCCATTTTCGGGAAGTTTCTTCTTAAGCAAGGGCTCAACCACTTTGCGAGTGGCATCGCCGTCAAGTGCATTTTCAAAGCCTAAATGATGACAGGTTATTTGAGACATTACTGCCAGAGCAGGAATGTAGGAAATGCTGTCCATTTTCCGGCCATAGACGCTGAGCAACTGTTCGATCGCCAACTTGGAATCCATTGCTCGCATTTCAAAATTTAGACGAGTTGCGCTCTTGCCCTTTGTGCGACTTATTACCTCGAGCGATTCTACCGCCCGACTGACATTATCTTCATAACGCAACACCAGAGTCTCTAAAGGGATTCCAACGTGTTTGCTGCCTTTGGAGACTGAGTTCACAAAAATCTGCTGAGGTGAGCGGGCGTTTATGGGAGACGGCAAAGGGTATTTACGGTTTTGAGCTTCCTGATTCATTACTATTTGATGGAGAGGTGAGCTATCAAGAACGACTATCGTGTCGACCAGATGGTATGCAGACCATCCAATCAAATATTGAAATTCAGGATTAGATTTGGAGCGATAAAAGTTCTTTAAATCGCCCTCAACAATCTCCTTTCCCGAGCTTTGATCAGGATAAAGATCCGGACAAAAGGCAAAAAGAATCTGTCTGTCATCCGTAAGTTTAAGAGGCAGTTTTCTCATTGTCTCTACGGTTGCATCACCGAACGCACCACCGACGACCAGGATCCGACAAGAAGTGTTCTCAACGTCAAAAAACTCCGGTTTGGCTGTCACTGGAATGCCATTACCCTCGCCAGTGACACCCAAATAGAATCTTTCTGTGGCCTCTGTTTCTACCGACAGTGTCAGACTAAACAGAAGCAAGAGCCAAGTTTTTATTTGTTTTCGTTGCAGCATAGAATCAAAGCATCCAAATCTGATTAGAAACGGCTTCATTCGACCGAGATAATCTCTAGATTCGAACTCCTTGATTGTATCATCCCAGAGTTCCGTAAGTGCACACCCCAAAAACCCGCTAAAAAACGGTCCCCCGCAAAAAACAGTGCCACCCACTCTTGGAAATCAATATTCGTCGAGTGGGTGGCACCGGATGGTGGATTGTGTAGAAATTTGCCTGGTCGAAGAGTGGGTGGCACCGGAATTAAAAGGGGTTAGTTGTCAGAATAAATCCGAGTACTTTCTTCCTTGGTGACAGGAATATTGACGTCGTCAGAAATCATTTGCACCTTGATGACATTGTCACCGGAGCCTAAAGCCTTCGCCTTAACTCGAAATACTGCTTCCTCATTCGGTGGCAGACGATCCAGGGGCGCAAACAAAGCATTCTGCCCTTCAATTCTTAAGTCACTGGGGCCACCTCCCTGTACAGCTCGCAAGCTTTCAGGAAACGCTGCATAAATCTGAACCCCAGTCGCCGTTCGAGTTCCCCGATTAACTACCTTTATCTCATAGGTGGTATCACTTCCCACTTCAATCGGATCCGCCGTATCCTTCACACTAAACTCAAGTTCCGGTACGGATTCCACTCGAACAATATGATCAAAACTATCTTTCACTCCCAGGTCTGCCGAACCTTCAAGAACGATTTTCTGCTCACCCGGCTCCACTGCAACAGCGGTAAGCTTCACTGAATCTCTAATGTTTGGTGGTAGTTCTTCCAACTTCCAGTAAACCGCATGCTCGCGAGCATCATATTCACCAAAATGATCCGTCGATACAAATTTCAATCCTTTGGACAAGAATGCGACTAGGCTGATATTTCTAGCTGATGCCGTACCCGGATTGGCTACGTCTACCGCATAAGTAGCTTCACGGTCGAGATATCGGATCCGTGGGCCTCGCAATCCGACCTGAACATCCGGAGCGACGACTTCAATTTGCTGGACGCTACGATCTTCCATCTGTCCGTTGCCTCGGACAGTTAAGGCATTGAAAACAACTCCCGCTGCCTTGGCAGTTAATCTAAGTGCCACCTGCTTTTGTTGCCCGGGGCGTAATGTTCCCACTGGATATTCAAGCTCATTCCCCGCGACATGAGATAATTCGGCGGGGATATCAGCCTCCAAAACGACTCCAGTAGCATCACCGCTGCCAGGATTAGCAACCGTCACGTTGACTAACACGCTTTCACCAATCAGAACTTTTTCAGGCAGAGCCTGAGTGATTGACAATTGGGGACGAGTACTCACTGTGCGAACAGATGCCAATGCTTCAAACGAGACTTTGGCAACACTGCCAATTTCACCTTCGGCTAACGGAACCACTTTCATCGACACAGTTGCTTCGTCTCCTGGTTCAAGCGAGCCTAACGCCCACTGAATGGATCCATCTGATGCTTGAATAAACTCCGGGTGCGCACTTTCAAGCCGAGCGCCTCTCGGTACAAAATCTGTCACACGAATTTCATGAGCAGAGACCTTCCCTGTGTTCTTGATCTTCGTCGTGAACACCGCTGATCGATTTACCTGCACTTCAGCCGGAGCGACCTTTTCAACAGTTAGCATCGGTGCCTGCTGTCCTTCGAGCTGCAAACTGCCGGGTATTCCCGCCTGCCTGGTGGCTCCGATCGACGGGTCCGCCTGCCCTAGCACTGCCTCTGGAAATTCGGAAGGCATCGGCGCATCTGTTACATCGCCAACATCCAAGTCGGTACTCTTACTATCGCCGATGGAAAGCGAATTATCCGCTGCAAGATTATTGGGAAGTGGTAGAGGCGAAAGATTGGGTTCGTCAGTCAATGTTAGTTGCCCCGGAGTTTCGACTAATTCAGTGCCAGATGTATCAGCTATGTCCTCCGGCTGCCCCACCTCACCTGAACCCAAATCGAGAGGCCCATCTGAAATGGAGAACTGATTGCCGTCATCTACCTGATCCCCAGTTTGAAGGTTACTGGATTCTTCACCATCAAATATAGGCGTGACCGGAACATCCGTATTCTCGGAATTGGTTGCTATCGGAAACTCATCTGCATTCGCATCATCAACCATATACTGGTCGACAGCAGCCTGGTCACCAATCACGAAAGAATCGCTATCATCGGTATCGAAAGACGTACTATCAGTAACATCGCTGATCACAAATTCATCACTGTCAGAATTCCCAGAAACTGGTTGCACATCAGTTCCTATTGAAAGGCGATCAAAGTCATCTGCCGTCGGTGGTGCTATTTCCTGATTCGACAAAACCGTATCCGGGTCAATTAATCCGGCGAATTCAGAATCAGAATCATTCACTCCGGCGGTAGGACTCAGGCCTCCAATAAACTTGGAATAGATCACCCAACCTGAGCCTCCAAGCATACCAGCGGCCAGCAGACCTGTAAGCACGATGCGGACAGCAGACGATTTCATTTTGATTTCCCCCAAATCATTCCTCGTTCAATGCTTAAAAACAGAACGGTTTAACTTGGGATAGATAACAAAAATAGGATCCTGAGGAAAGGGCAATCACCTCAACAGATATACGAATCACCGTTAGCGTACATTAATAATTGTCGGTGCAAGACAAAGAAATGGAATGATCAACGAAACCAAACCAATGCACCACCTTACCGGGCCCAGTTTAACAGAATCATCACGAGTCGGAGGGTGTTCCAACCCCATCGCCATAATCATGATGATCATCAAAATAAACATCATTGATTCCATATAGACTTGATAGGCGATCACCAGCACCATGAGAATTCGAGCGATCCAGTGTGCAGTCTTTCCAAACAGGCAATAGGTTACATGCCCTCCATCCAACTGTCCCATAGGGACCATATTCAGTCCTGTCACGATCAACCCGAACCATCCGGCAACAAAGGACGGAGTGAGTTGAGAAAAAACCACCATATCCGGAGCCTCAACGCCAGGATGACTCCACGCGTACATCCATTTTACGAGAATCGGCAATTCGATCTCAAAAGGACCATACGCGGGTTCGGTCAAATCCAGCGTACTCACCCCATACCACATAATAGGCACTGCTAGAATTAATCCGGCGATAGGTCCGGCAAGTCCAACATCAAAAATCTGCCGTCTATCTGCCTGGCGTCCATCCATCAGGATGACTGCTCCAAAAGTCCCAACCGGACTGATAGGGCAGGGGATGCAATAGGGTAATGTAGAGGGGATTCGATAAATGCGTGTGGCAATATAGTGTCCAAACTCATGAAGCAACAGAATCCCCATCGAACAGAGCATATAGGTTACCCCCTGATCAACATTTTTGAGGATGGTTGCTCGCAATCCAATGGCATCAAATTGAGTTTCTCCAAGTCCAGGAGGCAACCAATAGAACATGGGCATAAAGTTTAAGGCAGCGACAAAAAAGACACTCGCCAGTGTCAGCATCAACCAGATAACCGGCTTTAACACTTTCGGTTTACCTAATTTCGATGGCGTTCGCGGCTCACTGGGCTTTTCGGACTCCTCAGTATTTCCGAACGCACTATCGGCGTCGATCTTACCCTCAGCCGAAGTCTCCTGAATGTCTGTCAAATCCATGCTTCCAATTCTACCCCGCCAAAACTGACTGGTGAGCAATCTTTCTTTCGTTGTAAAAACGAATCACAAGTCCCACCAATATAAAAACAGCACCTATGATCGTACTAACACTTGGGCTTTCATAGTTATCCAAATGGCTCCAGGCAATGTAAACCCAGACTGGCACAAGAATAGGTTCGAGTATTACAATGCCTGTCGCTTCGTGCCCGGGAATGTGTTTTACGCTTCGGGCAAAAAGCCAGTAAGGCAAACCCATTTGTAACATCCCAAAGGCTATCAATGCTCCCCACTGAATTATCTCTGTCGGGTAAGTACCTTCCATGACAACAAAGGGTAAAAACACCACACAGGTCATAACGTGGTTAATGCCAACAATCCAGGCAGCTTCAAAGTCTCGCATCCATCGTAGAGACAAGACCACTAAGGCATAAGTCACTCCGACCAGTAATTTCAATATCAGCCCCCATAACGTGTCATCACGGAACTGAGGTATTAGAATCACTAACACACCAACCATTTGAAAAAGAACCATGACCCAGTCAGCCCAAGTCGTCTTCTCTTTCAAAAACACGACTCCTAACGTGATAATCCAAATCGGGGCTGTGTATTGAAGCCAGATTGCATTGGAAGCTTCGTACCGTTCCATCACAGTCAAATAGGTGTAATTCATTGCTGCAAAGATTAATGTCACCGGAATGAGACGGGGTGACCAGCGAGGCCTTCGCACCATTGGCAACAGGATGGCGCAAGCAAACATCGCTCGCCAAAATGCCAGTACAAATCCCGGCCAACCTGCAAACCACGGTGCTTTAGCAAAAAAACCATTGGTACTCCACAGCACGGCTGCAAGAATGATCATCCAACGCGAGTTGATTACGATAATCCGCTGGTCTGAATTGCCGGCTGCCTCAGATGACTGCACTACATTGGATTCACTGGAAGATTGCAAATCAGGGTTCTCGCAATTCAAAGCATGGTTTCCCGCTTCAAAAAGGCCTGAGCCTTAACAGGAAATATCCTCTGCAAAATACTCTTTAGTTATCTTTCAGAATTGCTGCCGCTGCATTTCGGCCGCACGTCCCCATCACACCGCCGCCTGGATGACTTGCTGCCCCACACAAATACAAACCTGTTAGCGGAGTCCGATGATCTGCCCAGCCCGTAACCGGGCGATTAAAGAACAGCTGATTAGGAGACATCGCCCCCTGCATGATGTTGCCACCGGTCAATCCAAATTCACGTTCGAGATCCAACGGGCTAAGCACCTGACGATGTTCAATAGACTCGGGAACATTGGGAGCATATCTCCCTAGCAGTTGTATACAACGGTCTGCAAAATCTTCTTTGATATCATCCCAGTGCTTCCCTTCCGCTAACCGATATGGTGCGAATTGCACAAAGATATTCATCAGATGTTTACCTTCAGGGGCAATCGACGAATCGACGCTCGTGGGAATCGTGATTTCAAGAACAGGTTCGGTACTCGGCCAGCCAGCAACAGCATCTGCATAGGCTCTTTCGACATACCCGATCGTAGGGCTAATATGAATAGTACCGTGATGTTGAGGTCCTACACCTTCTGACTTCTTGCAGGTGAACTGAGGAAGTTCACTCAGTGCCAGATTAATCTTCATGGAGGCCGAACTGTAATCGATCCTATTGACTGCTCTGACAAATTTCTCGGGAAGGGCGTCTGCTCGGACAAATTGATTAAACGTCAGATTTGCATCCACGCTGGAGGCAACTACCGGAGCTTCAATAAGCCGGCCATCTTCGAGCGTCACACCGACCACATTCCCATCTTCGACTAGAATCCTCCGGACTTCAGACTCCCGATATATGTCCACCGACAGGCTTTGGCAAACAGAGGCCAGAGCGTTTGCAAGCGCCCCCATACCGCCCTGAACATAACCCCAAACTCCTCGCTCACCTCCTGCTTTGCCCATCACATGATGTAAAAGGACGTAGGCCGAACCGGGAGCCGAAAGAGATTGAAAACTTCCAATGATGGCATCCGTCCCCAATGTTGCTCGCAAAACTTCGCTCTCAAATCGGTTTTCGAGAATCGGGCGAGCTGCACCAGTGAGAAGATCCATAGCATCCGGCAGATCCTCACCAAGCTCTCCCAGTGCCTGGTACATTCCCCAGAGTCTTGCGGAGTCCTTCACTTTGGCCGTCAGGCTCCGGCTACGCCAACCTGTTGGTAATGGGAGTGGATTGGATGCGGGTTGTTGCATGATCGGTTCTACAACCTGAGCAATACGCTCGAGTTGCTGACAATAACGTGGATATTCTTCGGCATCTGCTTTACTGAATTGAGCAATCTCCAGCTGATTAGATGCCATATCCGGCCCCAATGTCAGACTACGGCCATCGAGAAGTGGTGTAAAGGAAGATGGGTTGCGTCGTAGAATCTTCAGGCCGTTTTCTGCCAGACGCAAGTCAGCCATAATCTGAGTTTCCAAAAGGCTCACGACATAGGCCGCTGTGGACACTTTATAACCTGGCCATAACTCTTCGGTATTCGCACACCCGCCTAGTACATGCCGACGTTCAAGCACACACACCTTTTTCCCTGCACGTGCCAAATAGGCTGCCGTGACCAGCCCATTATGTCCACCACCTATCACAATGGCATCGTATCGATCAAAACCTGACATTGGCTATTACCACTTCGTTAGAGCCGGGCTCGCACCTCGGTCCCGGTGAATCAAATCAGACGGCTTACCACTTAAGCCCAAACTGTTCGCCCCCGGAGGAGCGATCACGCCCTCCTTTCAGAGGAGCGTCAGAGCGTTTTACTGCCAACTCTCGAGGTGGCAACTCTTCCTCGCTTTGTTTGGATTCTTTAACAGGTGCGGCGGTGGTTTGTTTGATGGATAAGGCAATTCTCTGTTCCTGCACATCCACAGACAATATCTTGACAGATACTTGCTGCCCTTCACTTACTTCACTGCTAACAACATTGACTCGACGATGAGCAAGCTCACTAATATGTACTAATCCCTCTATTCCCGGTGCCAACCTAACGAAGGCTCCGAAGTCAGCAATCCTGGAAACCGTTCCGGATACGACCTCACCTACTCGAAAGCGTTCATTAATACCTTCCCAGGGGTGAGCCTGCATCGCTCGTAGTGAAAGCCCAAGCTTCCCCGTTTCCGGGTTGATTTTCTCCAATCTGACTTTGACTTTGTCACCTTCTTTCACCAACTCACTCGGGTGCTTCACTCGCTCCCAACTCATCTGGCTAATATGAATCAGGCCATCAATCCCACCGATATCAACAAACGCACCAAAGTCTTTTACGCTTCGGATAACACCTTCGTGCACCGACCCAATTTCCAAAGAACCAAGTTTTTGTTCCCGTTGTTCGGCTGCCTCGCGTTCCATGATGGAACGATGGCTTAATACGAGATTACGTCGTTCGGCATTGGCTTCGGTCACGACACACTGCAGTTTCTTACCAACGTATTCGTCGAAATTCTCAACGCGGTAAATCGAAATCTGGCTGGCAGGAATAAAACCTCTAATCGAATTGACCTGACACTCCAAGCCCCCCACATTGCTACCTGTGATTGTCACCTCGATCACAGCACCTTCCTGCAAATCTCCCCAATCNGCCACTGAGACGGCGGCACCAGGGACGGTTACTTCATAGATTTGGTCATCTTCATTAAACCCTGTAACGATGACATCAATTTCAGTCCCCACTTCAGGTATCTCCGAAAACACTTGCAGAGCAATAACTCCTTCCGAAGCTGCTCCCAGCGAGACGAATAAGTGGTTTGGATCAATTCGCAGGACGGAGGCCCGACGTCGATCATCGGTCTCAACCTGAGCAGCTTTAGAAGGGGTGGACTGCTCCATGAGGTCATCGATACTTTGCCCGCCCAGAGCCGCCGCAATTTCGTCTTCCAGATCCTGAGACAGCTGGTCCCGGACAGATGGCACAGGTACGGGGCCTTTCTTAGGAACTGCCACTGGAATAGAGGGAACTTTACCGCCTACATGAGGCTTAGCCCCCTGTGGCTTATCCGTCTCTTGCTTATTCCTTCGTGAGCCGATTTGGATCTTACGTCCGGATCCTGAATCACTGGGTGCCGGTGCGGCAACATCAGCCTCAACCGCTACAGCTCGGATTTCCTGTGTATCTGATTCCGACCCCGGGGTAGTTTCTACAGGTTGATCTTCTTCTGGCTGTGGTTTCGTTTCGTCTGTCATCATATTGACTATCGTTGATTTTAAAGTGACTAAAAATGGGCTGGTCGATGAACTCTTGTTCAATCATTTCACTCCCTGAAATTGGCTTATCAGCCGAAGCAGCAGGGTAATGAGTAGTTTAACAGTGGTACTCGCAAATGGGTAGTCAGCTAAACACATAGTTCAGGTCGTATAGTTTAGGTTGAACAATTCAGCACTGACTATTCAAGCCGGACAATTTCTTTCTGGCCAATAAGAATTCGTCATCACTTTTATACTGCCGATGTTGACCTACCTCGGCACTGGCGTCGAATATAGTAGATAGAATCAAATCTCCCCGTCCGGACATTTACCAAAGAAACACTTTTACCGTGACAGATTTTTTAGTTTCCAAGTACGGCCCGGTATTTGAATCCCTTATCGATACTTCACGCGTCGCTGCGATTGACGAAGGGGTATCCAATCGGGAAATATATACCGCATTGCAGAAACTCAGTATCGACAACGCATTTACTGATCCCATCATCGACGAAGACTATGCCGCTGCCTGCATTTCCGGTGTCTGGTTATGGAACGACTTTCTTGATGAGTCCCATACGATTAGTCAGGAAATCCACACCACNACTGGCAGTTTCTGGCACGGCATTATGCATCGACGGGAGCGTGATTATTCAAATTCAAAATACTGGTTTAGAAAAGTCCGTTACCACAAAGTCTTCGATGCTGTCGCTCAGCAGGCTGTAGAATTAGCTGGAGGCTCTGATCGGTATGCATTACTGGATGGGGAGAGCTGGGATCCGTATGCCTTTGTGGATTTGTGCCAACAGGCCGCACACGGCGCCCCCACGGTTTTAAGCTACTGTCAGGCAGTAACTCGAGTTGAATGGGAATTGCTGTTTGACTATTGTTACAACGGTGCTCTAGGCGTACATGGAGATTAAATTCCAGGTAGAGATGTAATATGTCTTTTAACTTTCGGTGTCCCAAGGGGCATCTGTTACAAGCTGAAGATCAGGACGTAGGCCAGGTGGTTAACTGCCCTGTTTGTGGGGTTGCTATGGCAATTCCTCCGAATCCTACCGGGCCTCCGGTAGCTATGCCGGTTTCACCTGCAGCACCGGTCGCCGCAAATTATTACACGGACGCAGCATCAGAACCAATTCCGAATTCGGTCTATGAAGAGCAAGTCGTCGAAAACTTTCCAGACGTCACCGGAGACAGTGAATTTGCCGATGATGACTTCGATGTAGATACAGGAGAAGATTCTCACCCTGAATCTGAAGTTCCGGATTTTGATGGTGACAATGCCAATCGTGATGAGCTACATATCGCTTGTCCCAACGGTCACGTACTTGCGGTTACCCGGGATTTACTTCATGAAGAAGCGATCTGCCCCCACTGCGATGAATCTTTTGAACTGCTGGAACGAAACAGCGTGGAAGCCAAGAGAAAACGGGCTGAACAGGCCGAACTTAGAGCCGAAAAAGCGGAACGGGTTTTTCTCTATTGGGGCATTGCTGTCGCCATTTTGGTTCTCGGCGGAATTATTGGGTTGTCAATTGCTTACAGCAGTTAACAATCAAAGCGTAAATCTGATTTACACAGAATAAAAATCCAATACAATCATGTACAGCGGTCAACAGCTATCGTTAAACTGTCAGCCGATCTTTCCATACAATCTTTAGGAGTTAGGTTTCCAAAATGAGCAACGCTTTGGAAGTAACAACAGACAATTTTGAATCTGAAGTCTTACAGGCCGGCGAGCCTGTATTGGTTGATTTTTGGGCTCAGTGGTGTGGGCCCTGTCGACAAATCGCTCCCATGATCGATGAACTTGCCGAAGAAAATGCTGGCAGTGTTAAAGTAGTTAAAGTTAATATCGATGACGCCGGAGAATTGGCTCAGCAGTATGGTGTAAGCAGTATTCCCACACTGATGATCTTCAAAGATGGTGAAGTGCAATCTCAATTAGTGGGAGCTCAACCTAAACCTGCGATTCAAGAATCGCTGGATGCCGCAAAGGGCTAACAACACTAACTTGAATTACAAACCTTCAAGGTTTACAACCAGACACCAAAGCTGACGACGACCGGGATTTTCCATCGAATCCCGGTCGTTTTTCGTATACCAAAGAGCTCATGAATAAAGAAATCAAACTGCCGTATTCGTCACACTCGTTACGACCGTACACTTTGGCCAGCGAATGCCTAAAAAGCGCTGCTTGAGGGACAACAATAGCAAAGCTACCCCAATTACAAAGACGATAATTAGCCAAAGGTCTTAAAATATTACTATTCTGACCGAAAGTTCAAAAAGGTAGAAGAGTTTGCTTTGGGTTCTCACAGAACCGATTCGTCGGTTGAGAGATTCAAAGTGCAATACTATATTTAAGACTTGGTCATGACGTTGTTGATGCAAAACACACGTTACGGATCCAACGACTGATTAATTTAAACCCTAACCAAACCGCCCACCATGCAGTTTATCTTGATAGATAAAATTCTCGAGCTCAATAAAGGTTCGGATATTACTGCTATCAAGACACTTTCGATCGCTGAAGAATATCTCAAGGATCATTTTCCTAGATTTCCAGTGATGCCGGGAGTACTAATGTTGGAAGGCTTATTTCAAGCAAGTGCCTGGTTGGTTCGGGAAAGTGAGGATTTTTCTCACTCGATGGTCATCATGAAAGAAGCTCGCAACACTAAATATGCTGGCTTTGTGTCTCCTGGACAAACGTTGACGATTCGAGCTGAGATCCTTAAACAGGATGAATCAACAACTACGCTGAAAGCGACAGGAGAAGTAGATGGCAGTGTTGCCGTTTCGAGTAAACTGCTGCTGGAGCGATTCAATATCAAAGACCGCAAGCCTGATCGTGCCAGTCTGGATGCATACGCTGTGAGGAAACTTCGACAGCAATTTGCATTACT
The DNA here is from genome assembly GCA_002717145.1 of Planctomycetaceae bacterium. Lineage (GTDB taxonomy): Bacteria > Planctomycetota > Planctomycetia > Pirellulales > Pirellulaceae > UBA721. The sequence goes on from PBCP01000054.1 coordinate 50,303, forward strand.
ATACGATTCAGCAGTGGATGAGCTGAATCAGTAGTTTGATATTTTGTTTGAAACGATTTACCGTAAAGGCAACGCTGGTGTTGCCTTCGCATTTAACACATAAAAGTAGGTTTTTGGGAGTATAACACAAATGCCGACTTCTGATGAAATCTTCGATTCTGTCAAAGAGATCCTAATCGACGCCCTTGCATGTGATGACGACGAAGTCTCCACAAGTGCTACGCTGGTTGGTGATCTGGGAGCCGAATCTATCGACTTTCTGGACATCGTTTTCAATTTGGAGCAAAACTTCAGCATCGAGATCCCTCGTAGCGAACTGTTCCCTGAAGACATTTTGACCAACGATGAATTTGTGGCCGACGGAAATGTTACTGAAGCCGGGCTGGCTGCTCTTGGCGAGCGTATGCCATTTATTGACCTAAGCACTTTCAGTAGTAATCCACGAGTACAGGATTTTGGAAACCTGATGACCGTTGGTGACCTTTGCAAGTATATTGAAGGCAAAACCAGCTAGTAGCAGGTTTTCTTCCCTGGTTGATCATCTGAGATAGTTATGCGCTGGTATTGGATCGATAGATTCGAAGAGTTCGTTAGCGGAACACGTGCTGTCAGCGTGAAGAATGTCTCGTTGGCCGAAGAGCATATCCATGGGTACTGGCCTGGCTTTCAGGTCATGCCCAATTCACTCATCATTGAGGGTATGGCCCAGACTGGTGGGTTGCTGGTAGGTGAAAAGAACCAGTTTGTTGAGAGTGTCGTACTGGCAAAAGTCAGTAAGGCCATCTTCCATGATATCGTCGTTCCAGGTGACTCCCTGCGTTACACCGCAACCGTTGCTGATATTCGGGAAGACGGTGGAATCATCATGGGTGAAGTACATCGTGATGGCAAGTTAATAGCCGAGGTCAATCTTGTCTTTGCTTGCCTTCGCGGCGAACTTTCTGAAATAGAGCAATTCTATCCCGAAGAATTCATATGTATGTTGCGAGGCCTGGATATGTACCGGGTAGGCGTAACGGCTGACGGCGGCCCGATGGTTCCTCCGCAATTCATGCTGGATGCAGAAGCAGCAATGGACCACGCTTCATCGTGATGCTCCGGCTTAACGGCAGTCTTTGGATACTGATTGTTTTGTCGTAAATTCCTGACCACTGCTTCTTATAACGTATGATGACTGACATTGCGTCATCTTTTTTCGGTAATTCGTTCTGGTCCAGAAGCTCTACCCTCAAGCTAAGAATTCTGTGGACGTCTTGATATTCCGGTATCACCGACGCTAAAAAACCTGAAATCGTGGTTTTCACCACTTCAGGTGCTCGGTTAGAATCCATGAATACTCTCAAAGAGTAATACCTTGTAAACAACAATATTTGCCACGCGAATTTTACCAAGATTCTAAGTGGAAACGTCAAGAAGGGATTTACTGCGCATGACACGCCGCGTGGTCGTAACTGGAATCGGTATGGTTACCCCTCTGGGTAACAACCTTGAGACAACCTGGAATAACATCAAAGAAGGTAATTCTGGTGTAGCTCACACTACTATCTTCGATGCAAGTAAGTTTCCCACTAAGTTTTGCGCTGAAGTGAAAGACTTTGACGCCGATCAGTTCGGAGACGATCCTGCAAACTGGGTAAATCGAGGGCGTCATACAAAATTTGGGGCAGGAGCAGCTCATCAGGCCATTATGGATTCCGGGATTCTTGATTCCAACGTAGATCCGAAACGATTTGGAATCTATCTCGGAGCTGGTGAAGGGTTCCAGCATTTCAACTCGTTTATGAGTAGTATTGCCGGCGGCCTCACTGAAGATGATATAAACTTCAACGACTATACGACGACCGCTTACGAAGCATTCAACTTTGAGCGTGAGTTAGAAAATGAGCCGAACATGCCGGCTGCTCATATCTGCGCAATGTTTAATATTCAGGGGCCATCGACCAATACACTAACAGCCTGTGCTGCCAGCAATCAGGCCGTCGGAGAAGCCACTGCGCAAATTCGTCGCGGAGATGCTGAAGTCATGCTTGCAGGTGGTACCCACAGTATGATTCACCCGTCCGGAGTAACAGGCTTCAATCTACTCGGAGCACTCTCCAAGAATAACGATAATCCAACCGGAGCTTCGCGGCCATTTGACCGATTACGAGATGGATTCGTGCTCGGCGAAGGTTCCTCAATGATGATTCTGGAAGAACTGGAACATGCCAAAGCCCGAGGCGCTAAAATCTATGGCGAGATTAACGGCTATGGAAGTACGGCCGATGCTTATCGTGTGACCGACCAGCATCCGGACGGACGTGGAGCTATCGGCTGTATGTCACTGGCAATTAAAGACTCAGGAATCGATGCTTCTAAAATCAACTACGTTAATGCTCACGGAACAAGTACACAGGTGAATGACAAAGTCGAAACGCTAGCCTGTAAAACTGTCTTTGGAGAAACGGTCCCCCCCATTTCCAGTACGAAAAGTATGATGGGACACTTGATTACAGCAGCTGGTGCAACCGAATTAATCATCTGTCTAATGGCAATTCAAGACAACACACTTCCACCCACGATCAACTATGAAAACCCTGATCCGAATTGTGATTTGGATTATGTTCCTAACGAATCCCGTGAACAACAGTGCGACGTCATTCTGAATAACAGCTTTGGCTTTGGCGGACAGAATGTTTCCATTGTTGCTTCGCGTTTCACCGGTTGACTCCGGCTGGACTCTCTGAAACCCTGTCCTGACCGCATCCCAACAAAAAAGCGAGGCTTCTGGCCTCGCTTTTCTAATGAATTTCTTGATGCACCGTTTTCGCTTCTTTTAAGATTTGCTCTTAGCGGCCAATCGTTGGAGGATTGCTTTGGAGGAAATCTCTCGGCGAACGAGTGGTGTAGTACGGATACGCATACGTGCCAGTCTGAGCAGGATGAGCATTTTGCAGCATTTGGTTTTGAGGATACCCCTGCTGTGGAACCGGTGCCTGCATATTGGCTTGAGCGGCTTGCATTGGTGGCTGCATCATTTGGTGCTGACTGCTACGCATTTGATTTTGGGCACAGCCGACTGTTGCGAGGACCAAACAGCTGGCACCCATCACTAAAAACCGCTTCATTTTCTCTCTCCTGCGAATGCTTCTTTTGCACTCAAACCTGTATAAAAACAAGCCTCTTACATGCATTAATGCTTGGGGCATACAAATCCCTAGTCCTTTCTTCGGCCACTATAAGCGTCAAAGTTCAACAAATCGTTAAATCAATTACGATCCGAACAGTAGTGATTCAACTTCGATATTGGAGGATTCGTCTAAATCTGCTAAAAAACAGCGTTTTCAGGCGTTTTTTGGCCAGCATGCCTCTGTGGGTAACTTGTATGCGGAATTTCTTTAGAGCAGTTAAAATCGGACTGCAATACCGCTTAACATGCGTCGGAATCGTCTTGTGTAGCCTATTGGTTGCCGTCTTCTGGAGTGCCAATATTGGTACGATTTACCCGTTAGTAGAAGTCGTTTTCCAGGGAAAGTCAGGACATGAATATCTCACTGAGTCGATTGGCCAGTTGGAAACCGATATCCGTGATAAACAAAAACTTGTACAAACGGCCGGACCCGATCACGAAACTTCATTTTTGCGGACACAAATCGACAGTCTTGAGAGTGAGTTGGAGTTAAAGCAGAGCCTGCTGCCATATGCCAGGCAATACCTCCCGGATACAGCCTTCGAAACTCTAATTGTGGTCGTGTGCCTGATGGTCGGTGGCACCATTCTGAAAGACCTGATCCTGATGTGTAATATCATTTTAACACAACGGTTCGCTCAGCTATCCGTCTTTAACCTTCGCAAAGATTTCTATCGTCGAACTCTCAAAATGTCTGTTAGTTCGTTCAATGCCGACCGTTCCACTGAATTGATGAGTCGCTTTACGAATGACACCGAAGTCGTCACGCAGGGTATCTTTCAACTATTGGGCAAGGCAGTTCGAGAACCATTGAAGATGACTACCTGTCTGGTCGCGGCTGCCTTGATTTCATGGCGACTTTTGCTGCTTTGTATGATTGTTACCCCGTTTGCCGCATTGATGATTGCCTACCTGTCTAAAGCCCTGCGGCGTTCGAATCGAAAAGCTATGCAGGAGATGGCTTCCATGTATGGTTTGATTGGCGAAACCTTTAAGGGGATTGTAGCCGTTAAGGCATACAACATGGAGGCATACGAACGAAATAGATTTCATCACTCTGCCAAACGCTACTATCTCAAGGCGATGAATATAGCGAAATATAATTCAATGACGCGACCCACGACTGAAATCATGGGAATGACGATTGTTGGATTAGCCATTCTTGCAGGTGGCTATTTGGTCTTAAATCAACAAACCCATCTGCTGGGAATCCAGATATGCGTTACTCCAATGAGTTTCGGGGATATGATGACTTTTTTTGCATTTTTGGTTGGTGCTAGCGACCCACTGAGGAAGATCGCGGATGTGTTCAATGTCGTTCAACGCGGAGCTGCTGCGGCTGACCGCATTTATGAAATGCTGGACCGCGACCCTGATCTTCCCGAAGCGGATCGGCCATTAACAATGCCGGACGCAATTCGATCCATTACATTCACCGACGTTGACTTTGGGTATACGCCTGATTGTCTAGTTCTAAAGAACTTGTCGTTGACGATTACAAAAGGACAGACCGTCGCTCTGGTGGGACCGAACGGGTGCGGCAAAAGTACGTTGGCTCGAATGATTCCCCGATTCTTCGATCCAATTCACGGTACCGTATCCATCAATAACACCGACCTGAAGCAAGTTCGTAAACGCGACCTACGAGACCGAATTGCTATGGTGACTCAAAATGCCATCATGTTTGATGACAGTGTCCTCAATAACCTGAAATACGGAAAACGAGATGCGACGTTGGAACAAGTCAAGGCTGCTGCCGTAAAAGCCAAAGCGCATCAATTCATCGAGTCCAAGCTAGAGGATGGCTATGAAACTGTCATTGGGGAAGGGGGAGGAACACTCTCAGGTGGACAACGCCAAAGGTTAGCACTTGCACGAGCGATCTTGACCGATCCGGAGATCATTATTCTCGATGAAGCAACCAGCCAGATTGATTTAGAGAGCGAACAGGTGATCCATCAGGTACTAGCTGAATTTCTGGCCAACCGTACAGCCATCATGATTTCACACCGCATGGCCAGCTTACAGCTTGCAGACAGAATCATTGTGATGGATCAGGGTCGCATCGTAGACGATGGAACACATAAAGAACTGCTTCAACGCAACGCCATCTATCAACGGATGGCTGCCACAGAATTGAAAGATATTGCGTGAACAATAGATGGCTTCCAAGCTTTTGGCATGGAAATTGCAATTAATATAAAACAGCGAATTCCTGCTTCAACAGAGAAAACTCTTATCACAAGCAGAATCGGGGCCGGACCTGAGAAGAGGCAAACGACTGGGGCCGGAAACAAGCAGGAAGCCGCTGATTTATTTTCAGGATGATTTAGGCGGAAAAAACTGTAAAAACAGTGTTTTCCGGATGTAAGTCGCCTATCAGCAACCACGATAATTGTTGCTAGATAAACTGAGGATATTCCAGTATCAGGCACTTCTGATGTTACAGGAATTGAAGCTTGGTTGAGTGTGATGGGGATCACCTCGATCGAGTCCCTGTAGCATAGGGCCTGTGCTATTTTGATACACGTGTATTAAATCGATACATCTTTTCCATTCGTCTTATCTCAAGATGTGCCACCTGACAGGATCGCAGGATGCCACTGTTTGTTGATAAAAATCGGTGGATTGAAGTGGTTAGCCCTGTGTTTAAGACTGTATTGTTTACCTAACAATCAGATTTTTAATCCGTTTTAGAGCAAGACGGGTCCATTAATTTGTTTTAGAATTAGTAGACAAGCAGCAATTAATAAGGGGTGTATAATTGACTATCACTTCTTTTTGAGGTGTTTTGATAGTTTTTTAAGAATTAGCTGAGTACCTGATTAAGTCATGAAGCGTTACTAGAGTGTGAAGCGATGACCAAATCAAAGCAGATAGGATTTGTAGGAATGAAACGTCAACTTTGGACAATTGCTGTACTGAGTGTATTCACTCAGATGCTATCGTTGCCTGGAAACGTTGAAGCTCAAACCGAAGCCCCGAACTATGGGATTCAGGAAGTTTCGCGAATCAATGAGTTGATTCGTCAGGGCTGGTCTGATTACGAAATTCGCCCTTCAATAGCTGCTTCTGACGGTGAATGGGTTCGCCGTGTCTATCTCGATATTTTGGGCCGTGTTCCTAGTGTGGATGAGCTTCGCGAATTCACCCGAGAGAAATCACCCGAAAAGCGAAAAGCATTGGTAACTAAGTTGCTGTACGACGAAGATTATACAGAACAATATGCAAACAACTGGACTACGATTTGGACCAATGTATTAATTGGTCGCAGTGGTGGAACGGAGCGGAACAGTCTGATTAATCGGCCAGGTATGCAGAAATACCTTCGTGATTCACTTGCTCGGAATAAATACTACAACGAGATGGTTCAGGAATTAGTCACGGCCACTGGTTCAAACACTCCGGGAACGGCAAACTTCAATGGGGCGGTAAATTTCATGACGATGAAATTAGAGGAAAAAGCCGCTCAAGCAACAGCAAAAACATCTCGAATCTTTCTAGGGCTTCAGGTGCAATGCACACAGTGCCATAACCATCCTTTCAACGAATGGAAGCAGCAGAAGTTTTGGGAAATGAACGCTTTCTTCCGTCAAACTCGGGCACTTCGTCGCTACGAGCCCGGCACACGTAATGTGTCTCATGTGGAGTTGGTAAACGAATCTTTCCAAGGTGAAGGACTCACCAAAGATCCTGACAAGGCTGATATTTATTATGAGTTGCGAAATGGCATTACTAAGGTTGCCTACCCAGTCTTTGTAGATGGTCAGACAATTAATCCAAGTGGTTATGTCGAAGATGTTGTACGTCGAGATGAACTTGGCAAGCTCATGATGGAATCTCGTTATCTGGATAAGATGCTTGTAAACCGTATGTGGGCTCATTTTATGGGCTATGGCTTTACGAAGCCGATCGACGACATGGGGCCTCACAATCCTGCCACGCATCCTGAATTGCTTGACTATTTGGGTGGACAGATTCGCAAGAAGAATTTCGACCTCAAACAAATCATCACCTGGATCGCCTTAAGTGAGCCTTATGCCCTTTCAAGCCGTAGTAATTCATCCAATGAATCACTCGACGACCCACTCCTCGGCGAGACGCCAAAATTCAGTCGATTTTACATGCGACAGATGCGAGCTGAAGAGTTATACGAATCACTTGTTACAGCAACCAAAGCTCACGAAGGACGTGGAAGCTATGAAGAGCAAGAAGAGCTGAAATCTCGCTGGTTAGGCCAGTTTGTAGTTGCCTTTGGAAATGATGAAGGTGAAGAATCCACGAATTTCAACGGAACAATTCCCCAGGCACTGATGATGTTTAACGGGGATTTGGTCAAGAAGGCGACCGCCAGTGAGAAAGGTAGCTTTCTCAGTGAGCTGGCTGGTAGTCAGTTAAGTAACACTCAAAAGATAAATTATCTCTTCGAAGCGGCATTCGCTCGCAAACCCAATACGAACGAGGTAAAAGTAGCAAATCAATTACTCGCTGCCCGTAAAGGTGACTTAACGGCTGCTCTTCAGGATATCTGGTGGGCAGTGCTTAATAGCAACGAGTTTATTTTGAACCACTAAAGCCAATTGGTTCTTATGGGAGAACCGGGCTAAATTATTTAGCGGAGATTTAACATGAGCAGATCAACACCTAAGGGAATGTCCCGCCGACACTTCATGTCGCATCTAACGGGCGCTTCCGCAATGACCATGCCAGCACTAGCAATGGGGAATACTCTTTTGGCTAATGCTGACGATCTAAAGCGTCGTCGTAAGTCGGCTATCCTCCTCTGGATGGGTGGCGGCCCTTCAACCATGGATATCTGGGATCTTAAGCCCGGGGCTCCTACCGGCGGACCATTCCGTCCGATCGCTACCAGCGGCGATGCTCAGATCAGTGAGCATATGCCACTGATGGCCAAGCAAATGCACAACATGGCGATTATTCGTAGTATGAGTACTCGCGAAGCTGACCACGGCCGTGGCCGCTACTACATGCACACCGGTTATGTCCCTAACCCTAACATCGAACATCCAAGTTACGGTGCTGTGTTAAGCCACCAGCTAAATCACCAACGCCCTGAATTGGAAATCCCTCCATTCGTTACTGTGGGTGGCGGTAGTGTTGGCCCAGGATTCCTGGGAATGGCCTGGGCACCATTTTCTGTCAATTCAAACGGTCAGGTACGAAACCTACAGATGGGCCTGGAAGATCAGCGTCTGTACCAAAGAATGTACGCTCTTGACCTGATCGAATCAGGATTCATTAATCAGCGTCGTGGTTCAGCAGCATCGGACCATCAGAAGATTCTGAAAAAGACACTGAACCTGATGACCAGTTCTCAAATGGATGCTTTCAAAGTGGCCAGTGAGCCGGAAGACGTTAAAGAACGCTACGGAAACACTAACTTTGGCCGCGGCTGTCTTATGGCTCGTCGTCTGGTCGAACAGGGCGTTCCATTTATCGAAGTAGGCCTTGGCGGTTGGGATATGCACAATAACATCCACGCCACGCTACGTGACACCAAGCTTCCTGAGCTAGACCAGGCCATGAGTGCTCTGACGGAAGACCTGGAACAACGCGGCTTGCTTGAAGATACCGCTATCATTTGGATGGGTGAATTCAGCAGAACTCCTCGAATCAACGGGAATGCCGGCCGTGACCACTGGGCACGAAGCTGGAGTGTTGTCGTTGGAGGTGGTGGTATGAACGGCGGAATCGCCGTTGG
>PBCP01000055.1 GCA_002717145.1 Planctomycetaceae bacterium
TGGAGTCACCATCATCATCAAACTTTCAGTATCTCGCCCGATACCAACGTTTTTGAATAGCCTACTGACGTACGGCAATTGTGCAAGAATCGGAACACCACGTTCAGAGCGGCCATCTGCCAGGCGTTTAATCCCACCAAGCAGAACGGTTCCACCATCGGGAACACTGACGGTTGTTGAAACCGAAGTGAAGTTGAAGGTAGGTAACTGCACTGTCGTACCACGCGTCGTGGTTACAGCATTATCGCGATTTATCGGATTACCATCTGGATCCAACACGGTTTCTCCACTGCTGGTAGTCGTTTCGCCATCAAATGTAAACTCTTCCACCTGTCCGATGCGGCTAAAGAATGGGACCATCGTTAGGCGAACAAACCGCTTATCGTTCGAGACGACAGCCTGAACACTCATCGTTGTACCTTCCCCAAGAACCACAATAATTGGTTGATGAGCAACTGCAAAATCTCCCACAACTGGCGACAATCCAGTCACAAACGGCCGTTGACTGAGATCACTGACTGATGCGGTCTGCCCATTGAAAAGAGTGACTTTTGGAGCTGTCAGAACATTACTTCGGGTATCCCCCTGAGCAACCTCAAGCAGAAAGAATACTTCTATATCGCTCAAAATCGCAAAACCAAACTGGGCAGCTGTACCGGCGTCATAGGCACCGAACATTGGAATCGCCGAGTTATATGCATCATTCTGATCAAATACCATATCCAGGTCCACGGTCGGGCCCTGACTATCCATACCAAACATCACAGAGCTTCCCGAGTCATCCTGAATCTGAGAAGGATCGACGTTATCATCAATTTCAAAGTCGAAATCGACACCAATTCTCTCGAAGAAATTGTCTGTGAGAGTAATCATCCTTACTTCGATCGTGACTTGTAAATCCTGCGATTTCCTCAACTGATCGAGTAAGTCTCGAATTTCCTCATGAACTTGCTGCGTAGCACTAACGACTAAACTGAGGTTTCCAGGGAACGGAGTAATTGTACCGGCACCTCCAAGGTCATCCCAAGAGTCAGGCTGAATAGTATCCTTGATCAACTGCATAAGGGTGTCAAAATCAGCCATAGCTGCACCCCCCTGCCCACCTGGAGTAATCGTTGGATTATTGCCCAACGAACTTGCACCCGGAAGAAGATCATCAAGGGGCATCTGCGACAACACGGAGGTATTCTGCTGACCAGGCAACAAATCTGCTGAGGCCATCGTCAGCGGCATCGCACCACCACCGTTCATAGCTCCGAATCCACCAGGAGCCATCACATTATGAGCATCTCGAATAGCCGACGGTAATCCCACATTGAATCCCGGAACAAAATTCGGAATTCCAATAACTAAATCAGCAACATTGTAAACTTCCTGGTATTTATCCGTATCCCGAGCCTGTTCACTGGTGATGAGCAAGACTTCATTGCGGATTACATAACTCAAACGCAATTCTTCGAGAATCAGATTCAGAGCACTTCGGAGGGACACCGGCTGAGAAAGACTAATCGACACCGGGGTTTCACTGGTAACGCCTTCCGCATTCAATCCAGCTCGATCTACATGAACGTTAACACCTGTCATTCTTGCTAACGTATCAAGCACCACCCCTAATGGTTGATTGGTAAAATTAACATCCACTGGCTCTAGCAATGCCTGCTGAATTTTCATCCCTGCGGGCGAAAGATGAGTACCAGTTCGCTCCATCATCTTCCGACGTGAGGCTGTCAGGTTATTCCAATCCTGAGTATCACCAAATTGGAATGGGCGACGTGTGTCAAACGGCAATTTCGAACGATCAACGTCATCAAGAGCATCGAAGGTTGCCTGCTCATACTGATTTTGGAAGTTATCAATCGCTGCATGACGACGAGCAAAACGACTCTTCCATTCCATGTTTTTGACAACAGGTTCATTCGGAGCGATTTCGCCGGCCTGTTTTGCAATCACCTCTGCTTCGGCATACCGTCGTTCATCAAGCAACGTATTAAAGCGATCTACAAGCGATGCTACCTGATCCCGAGTCCCTTGCAATTCCTGCTGTTCTGTTCGAATCCGCGCCAAAGTAGCTTCGTTTTCTTCGTCCAGCTCGATATCCACGATATTTGCATCGAGATAGTTTTCCAAGCTGGTAATATTTCGATCTACGATGGCCAAAAGACGGCGTTTATTAGATTGATCCAATTCCGCAGTTTCAACCTGGCCTCGCAATCCAAGCAATTTCTCGAGAGCTCCTTTCGGATCATCCTTCGCCATTTGATCTGCCACTTTCTGCTCAGCCATGATCTGACTAAACAGCTGCTGACGCAGGAGGTTTTGCCGAGCATCAATTTGATTGAGCGGATTATTCGCGGCTACAGCTGGTGCCGCAGGAATCACGGCAGCAGAGACCAAACGTATTTTATCCTGCAATTCCATACGAAATGCGGGATCTAAATTGGACTGAAACTTCCAGGCCTGTTGAAATTTAGACAAAGCTCCCTGTTGGTCCTGCTGCTGCAAAGCAGCAATCCCTTCATTGTACAACCGCTGAGCTTCTGCCCCTGCCTGCACATTACCGTTAAACTGGGGGGCAACTGCGCTACCCGTATCGGCAACAGCAACACGGGTATTATCGTTAGCCGGATTAAATACTCCGGGAGCGACGTTGCCCTGACGCTGCATTCTGGCCAACTCCAACCGAAACTGCCATGGCCGAGGTTCGTTCCCTGCAAAAGCTTTATCCGGGACACGCAATGATTCGGCCTGAGCCACTAACTGAGATGCTGCGTTAAAGTCGCCACGATCCATCGCTGTGCGAGCAATACTCAACAATTTTAAGACTTGTTGTTTTGAACTATCTCNACCAACCTGAACCTGAACGGACTGGTTAGCTACTTTGCTATTTCGGATGCGGGCAAGCAGGGTATCAGGTGTTTCCTCGAACTGCTGATACTGAACTGGCATCGTCGCTGCTTGACGTACCAGCGTTTCAGCAATGTCGAACTCGCTATACTGCATCAATCCTGTCGCCTGATCTATCAGGAAACGAGCGAGCATGCCATTGAATTTCTGAGGGTCCGCTTTGAGCTGCGTATTCTTAGCGAAATACTCGGCGTTCCGCACCAAAGAATCCACTTTCTCAAGGCTATCACCGTTAGGCGAAGTTACAAACCCCTGCTGCCTGGCCTGCCCAACAAATTGGCCTGCCAATTGCCAGTTACCTGCTGCAAGAACTTTTCTCGCTTCAAGCAAACTGTTTGTCCGGGCAACAGGCGTGGATACTCGACTTGCTGCTGCCTCTGTTTGAGTCGTATAAGGATCCGCCGGCGGCAGTTTTGAATCCACATCAAGTTGGACCGGACGCGTCTGCTTTGCTTCTACTTCAGCAATTGCGCTGCGAACCTTCTCTGGAGTATCCTCAAAACGTACTGTCAAAGCATCGTACTGAGGATTCAACTGTTCTGCCCGCACCACATAATTCTTGGCTAAAGCAATATTCCCTTCCGCTAATGCCTGACGTGACAAACGCAGCCATTTACCGGCTTCTGTTCTGGCGTTTTTTGTATCGAACGACGCCTGTGAATAAATCGCTCGAGACAACACAGCCCCGGGCTGAGTCGCTTGAACTATTTCACAGACAGTCGAACTTAAAATGATACCTGCCGTCATTGTCGCGATCGCGAAATGTCTAACTGGCTTCAAAGCGATTCTCCTGTTGCAGCACTGTAAATTTTTTCGGGGAGTTTTTTGTTTTTTCATTCCCTGAGACCTGATTCAACCTTTGATCCGAAATGCCCTTCGAGACAAATCTTTCAGAAGGCTTCCTTTTCCGTTTCCTTAAAACCCTTGTTTTCCCGACCAAACCTCCCCCCAGACGGCTTAGTCAACGTAAAGTCAGCTAGGAATTTCTCATCCCTCTCCAACTCACACGAGGGGTAATTAATGTACTTTGGCAAACCGGTCAACCTCAGTTTTGATAAGGAACAGAAAACTTTTAACAGATTTCTTCCGATTCGAATAACGTATTAACCGAACACTAACCGTTAATCGAACGAATCCAAACTGGAATTGCCCCAACAGATTCGCCTTCCCAAGCCGCTCGGGATTCGTCATGATTTCTACTTATTCGTTCTTGCATATCGTCATTGGGATTTGAATGCATGCCAATTCAAAAACGAAATTCTTCACATGCCTGGGCCCTGTCGCTGGTTATGCATGTTGTTTTACTTTTGGCTGTTGGTGTGTTCTGGACACAGCAAGCTTCACATGGATTAACTAAATCTAAATCAGACAAACCCGTTGGAATCGTAATTGCCAGCCGTACTTCCGACTCAAATAAGACTGACTACTATGACGAATCAACCTATGCTGCCATTCATTCAAACCCCGAGAGGGCGGACGTGACTTCAGAAGCTCCGTTTTTTAAGCAACCACTATCGCTGCCCGACATCGACCTTCCAGGCCTGGACTCCCTTGCCTCGAGTTCAGCTGTGACACCAACAGGCAACGCGTTAAAGGGAGGGCAGCTTGCCGATGGCCTGCCAACCCTCAGCCCTACCAACGGTCAAATTGCTCGCGAACAGGGAAAGCTTCCTCAAAAAGTAAACCGTGGACAAGCTGGCAAAGTCTCTCTGTTCGGAGGTGTTGCTGCAACTGGTCACGATTTCGTCTTTGTCATTGACCGGAGTAAAAGCATGGGTGGACAGGGGCTCAATGCACTGGTCGCAGCTCAACAGCAAATCGCTCAGGCATTAAGTGGACTAACAGACAATCATCAATTCAACATCATTGCCTATCACCATCGCCCCACTTACTTTCAACCCGGGAATGCTTTAGCCAAGCCCAACAAAAATGAAATCAAGGCTGTCCATGATTTCTTTAATGGTCTAGCGGCATTTGGTGGCACGGACCATGAAATGGGAATCATTGCAGCTCTGCGTTACAAACCAGATGTAATATTCTTTTTGACCGATGGTGGTGACCCGCACTTAAATCAGGCTCAAATATCGGACCTCAGAAGGTACTGCGGGGGACGGACTAACATTTACAGTGTACAATTTGGCTTTGGACCATTACAGGAAGAAGAAAACTTCATGACTCGTCTTGCAAAGGAAACCGGCGGGATTTTTCACTACGTTGATATGAGAAAAAACTAAATAAGTTTTCACAAAGAAAACGTTCCTATGTTTCACCTGATCATACTAGGTATTATCACCGCTTTTGCCGAAACTAATGCCCGCCCCGAACTGNAAGACCATGTCGATTTCATTGAAGTCAATCATTACTACGATAAACATGGATGGCCGGTGATGGATCAGGTCATCTTTTATCAATGGTGTCCTCTTCAAATTCAAAGCAGATATCGCGTTCGAGACTGGAGCTCACCGAAGTCCTTCACTCAGGTTCCAGCCGAAGATTTTCGCTCTGCGAAATATACAAATACCTGGAAAGATGGCCGATATTACGGCCGAATTACAGTAGATCAATTCCGAGTACCACGTAGGATCCGGAGTTAATCGACTCAATGCAGACCCCCAAACAATATCGAACAACACTTACAAAACCTCGAAAGTAAACACCTTATGACGAAACATATTGCCGTAACAGGCTGCAGCCGGGGACTTGGACTGGCCCTTACTGAGGGATTTATCGCTCGCGGCCATAGAGTTTCGGGGTGTTCACGTAACGTCGAACGCATGCAGCAACTGCAGCGGCAGTTTGGCGACGGTCATTATTTTGAAGCTCTGGATATCAGCAATGCAACGCACGTATATCAATGGGCTGAAACCTGTCTAAAACGGCATGGACCGGTCGATTTGGTGATTAACAATGCAGCCATCATCAATCCCAATGCGAATATGTGGGAAGTCGACGATCAGCAATGGTCTGATTTGGTAGACATAAATATCAAAGGCGTGTTCTATGTCTCGAAAGCATTTCTAAAATCGATGGTTTCAAATAACAGCGGTGTTCTCGTCAACATCAGCAGCGGCTGGGGAAGATCAACGTCCGCAGAAGTCGCCACCTACTGTTGCAGTAAATGGGCCATCGAAGGACTAACCCGGTCTTTGGCCCAGGAAGTTCCTGATGGCGTTGCCGCAATTCCACTCAACCCCGGCATCATTCATACCGAATTGCTTGAAAGTTGCTTTGGGACAAGTGCAACTCAATTTCCTTCTCCCAGCCAATGGGCCGAAGATGCCGTACCGTTTCTCCTCGAACTGAACGCGAGTGATAACGGGCAGGTGCTAACAGTTGGCTAATCTCAATTAACGCACATGTATTCGTGATTCAGCATACGCCTTAACTTGCTCAATCGCGGCAAGCATATTCTTCCGGTTGACAGAATGCACGTCGATCGGTTTACCAACACCTTCAAGCATAGTCAGAGTCAGCCGGCCACCTAGATGCTGCCTAAACTCTTCCAATCCACGAAAGAGGGTCTCAACATCGTTAAGAGTTGCATCGCTTAACGAGAACCCAAGATCACATAGACACCTCATCACACGCTGAGCGACGCCGGAGTCCAAACCGAACTCCAACGATGAATAAACGGTATCAATAGCCACCCCAATCGCGACAGCCTCTCCGTGCCGCAATGAAAAATCACTCATCGCTTCCATTTTATGGGCCGACCAGTGACCGTAATCTAAGGGGCGTGCTTCAAGCATCTCGAAGGGGTCCCCTCCGCGTGTAATATGGTCCAAATGCATCTCGGCGGATGCCTTGATAATCGGCAATGCTTTATCCATTTCACGATTTCGAATATCAACGGCATCCCGACATATCTGCTCGAATACATCGGGGGATTTTAGCAATGAAACTTTTACGGCCTCGGAAAACCCACTCACAAAATCGCGATTCGACAGAGTCGTCAGCATCTCTGCGTCGTTGATCACTCCCCAGGGTACTGCGAATGTACCTAGCCAGTTTTTCTTTGTGAAAAGATTAACACTGTTTTTGACACCTATGCCAGAGTCCCCCTGACTCAGCGTCGTCGTTGGAATTCTCAAAAGACGCAATCCGCGATGAGCGATGGCCACAGCAAATCCAACGGCATCCAGAACTGCACCGCCACCGATTGCTACCACATAGCTGCGCCGATCAAGATTGGACACATTGAAGACCTTTAACATGCGTTCAAGAATGTGAACATCATTTTTAATTTCTTCGCCACCGGGAACAAACTGAAGGCTGCCAACCCGTTGTATTTCCTGGGGGCGCGAGTCTGCAAAACGCTTAAGTCGCTCTACAAGTTGTGGGGCCCCTGCCGCTACGTTTTGGTCAATCCAAAACTGAACACGAGCCGGATTTTCATCCGACGAAGTCAGCAAACCAGCAAGGACATCCTGGTCTTCACCAAACACATCCTTCGTAAAACGAAGACGATGCACAAACGGCACCTGAAATTCAACATTTAATTCGTCGGACATAATCTCTCTGGGGGATAGCTCNAGTCAAGGTGGCAATAACGCCTTGGTTAACTCATATTCTACTATTGTCTAATCGCAGTTTTAAGAGTCCACTTGGGGTCTTTCCGCAACCAACACGGCATCAAACCGCCCTTCCTGAAACCACCCCGTCTCATATAGGATTACGTTCAGCCCGTCCACCAATTCAGGGAGTTCGTTATCCTGCGGCAAAAACTTTTCTGGTGGCTTGGCATGTCGAGTTGCATTTGTTTGAGTTGGCTGAATAACTACTAACCTACCTCCGGGAGTCAACGCATTCTGAAACTCCTCAAACAAACGACGATCAAAGAAGAGGTTCGAAAAAATAAGATCCCAACTTCCGATCGGCAGACCTAAATCAAGATCGTGACAAACTGAATGCAGAGATACACCAGACTCCTCTGCCAGACAGTTGGCCTGTCGCAATGCCACCGGCGACACATCAACAATTGTTACATCCATGCCACGTTTTGCTAACCAAACCGCATGACGCCCTGCACCTCCGGCAACATCTAATGCTGATCCGCTAGTTGGAAAGTAAGCCTGATAGGCGAGGACTACCTGAGAGACGTCTTGGTATAAATTTGCTTCGGCATACTTACGATCCCATTTCTCTCGATCATGTTGTGTCATAGCGATTACTGCAGCCTTGTCATTCCATTCGCCGCCCGGGCATCATTTACCATTTTGACAGCGCGTGGTTCCAGTTTAAGTAATTTGAACAGCTGAGACTTCGTGCATGCAAACAATTTAGCTGCCGGCTGTAGGTTTCCTTGTTCCGCCATGATGTGGTCCAGGGCTTCACTCAGTAATGCCGGGAAATCCTGATGCTCAGGATTCACAGCGACTCGCCCCTTATGGACACGTGAAAGCCATACGTCACTTGCTTCTCTACTCGTTGTGCAACGAAGCTGCAACGCAAGATTAACTCGCAATCTGAACAACGCGACTTTGCGATTCGACTCCTGCGATCGTTTTTCACTCGCCGACCCCTTAATCCCACTCGGCTTATGTTCATAGACAACCGCCGTCTCGACTTTGTTTCGGTGTTGACCTCCGGGACCGCTTCGCCGTTCTCGTCGACTTGCACAGCATGCAAGCAACTTCGTTTCGTCCCAGGTAGCCGGATGAGGGGGCTGCCACAGGATATTACTCATTACGATCCCCCAATAGTCGCAACGCATTAATTACAACTAACATCGTTGCTCCGGCATCCGCGAGCACAGCCAGCCATAAATAAGCGAAGCCGGAAAACGCCAATGCCAGAACAGCCAGTTTTGCACCAATGGCCAACGCAATATTAAATCGAATCACCCCTCTGACTCTTCGAGCAAACCGAACCAACCATGGCAGTTTTCGAAGGTCATTATTCATCAATGAAATGTCTGCAGATTGGAGGACGACATCTAACCCTATCGCTCCCATCGCAATACCTACATCGGCATAAGCCAAAGCTGGTGCATCATTGATACCATCTCCAACCATCGCAACGGTATGCTGTTGACTCAATTGTTTTATTCGCTCAAGTTTTTGAGACGGCATCAGTTCACCGCAGGCGATGGTAATACCGAGTTCTTCCCGAACAGCTTCCACATTGGCTGCTATGTCACCTGACAGAATTTGGGTTTGGCCAATACCCAATTCAGCAAGCTTGCGTACGACCTTCACGCTTTCATCACGCAGTTCATCACTCAACCAAAAGATACCCCCCAGTTTTTCTTCAATTCCAACCACAACGACTGAGCCATCAACAACACCGGCCCCCAAATGCTGACCTAACTCGCTTGGATCAGAGAGCAAACGTTTTGCCCAATGCACGCTTCCGATCCAGGCGGAGCGCCCGCTCACGGCCCCTTGCACACCACACCCATGCACTGTCTCTGCTTTAACCTTTGTGGATGGCAAAGCCCCCTGTTGTTGAGCATACTGGCAAATAGCGTGCGCTAAAGGATGTAAGCTGTCTGACTCCAGACTTAATGCAATTTCCAAAACTTCCTCCGGAGTGAATCGCTCATCTATGAACAGCGACTCAACAAACGGCTTGCCGTAAGTCAGCGTACCTGTCTTGTCAAAACAAACGACACCCACATTTGCCATCGCTTCCAGAAATCTGCCGCCTCGTATCAGCACGCCCTCCTGAATACCTCGGGTCAGGGCGATGGTATTCGCAACCGGCGTGGAAATCACTAACGCACAAGGACAAGACACCACTAGGACAACTAATGCCAGATGAAAGTACTGATCAAAGGGGAGTTGAAAGACGATGGCTGGAACAGTCATCAGCAAAAGAGAGATGACCATGACCAGTGGCGTATAAATCTCAGCAAACCTCTCAATCGTCGACTGAAGCCCGGCTTTCATTCGTTGAGCATCAGAAACCATCATCATCGTACGTGTTATCGTCGAATCGTTGACGCGGCTAGTTGTTTCCAGTTGCAATGTACTGTCGACATTCGTCGTGCCGGCGTAAACCATATCGCCCACCTGCTTATTAACCGGCATTGACTCTCCAGTCATTGTCGCCTCATTAACGTGGGCTTCTCCTTTCACGATTAGGCCGTCGAGCGGAATCAGTTCACCTGCCCACACCTCGACTAAAGTGCCAATCTCCACTTGTTCGATCGGCAATTCCACTGACTGCCCCCGTCCCGTATCGCGACATCTCGCAATTAAAGGAGACTGTTGCAAATGCCCTCGCATAGCTGTCCGCACCCGCTTCAGACTCCATTGCTCTAACCAGATCGACCATGAGAAAAGGAAAGATACCATCGCGGCTTCAAACCATTCCCTTAGCACCAAAGCCCCAATCACTGCAACGACCATCAGGAGGTTCATGTCGCCACGTCCACGGGTCACCGACCGCAGTGCAGCTGGAATAACAAACGTTAATCCGAACAGAATGCTCGCTCCGTACAATACACGTGTGTGAATGATGGTATCGCTGCTGATCCAATCAATCGCACCATGAACAGGGACAAACTGAATCGCGTGAAAGAGAATTCCGGCCGCGAAGGCTAATCCTGACAGCCAGGTCATGACTGTCCTGATACGTTGACGACGACTCTGAAAGTCAGGCATCTCCCGTACATCTCGCCAGGGGTGGGCCGTCATACCGATGTCGGACAGAAATCTGGCCACACCGTTGGGAGTTACAATGTTTATGTCATGCTGAACATTAAGGCGTTGGCTAAAGAGATCGAATTCCATTTCCCCGATACCGGGTTTACGACTCAATTCAGACCGAATTAGCGCAACTTCAGACGGGCAACACAATTCTTCGATGAATAAGCTTAACCACTGCATGACCGGATATTACTACTGCCAGTGACGATTGCTGATAAAAGTGCACTTATTATTCGCCATGTCAGGCCTGAATGTCAATCAAGACCAACACACACTGCCATCGCCGGGCTTAACTCTACCGATCTCCCAGCTCTTCAATCCGGCATTACCAAGCATACGCTGAATATTTTCAGCATAGAATGGACTCACGACTAAGGTTAAACCACAGCCTCGATTGAAAACTCTGTCCATTTCATCATCTTCGATATCACCCAGTCGTTGAATCCAATCGAATACGGGAAGGACGTCCCAGGCATCACGATCAATCATTGCAGTCACGTGATCAGGCATGATCCGTTCGAGATTTTCCTGCAACCCCCCACCTGTAATGTGAGCTATTCCATGAATGACTTTTTTAACTTTGTAGTAGGAGAGTATTTTCTGCAGGGCACGGGCATATATTTTTGTTGGCGTCAGCAAAGCCTCACCCACTGTGACCCCAAGCTCATCCACATGGTCGTCGACGCTCAGGCCCGCCATTTCAAATACTACCTTGCGTACCAGGCTGAAACCATTGGAATGAATACCACTTGATTCCACACCAAGGACAACGTCATCGACAGTAATGGCTGTCCCGTCAATCAACTCATCCTGCTCGACAACTCCAACGCAAAATCCTGCCAGATCGTATTCTCCTTGCTGATACAGATCCGGCATAATCGCCGTTTCGCCTGCCAACAATGCACAATCTGCATCAACGCAGCCATCACTAATACCCTGCACCACCTGCTCGAGCGCTTCAGGGTCATCATGACTCATCGCGACATAATCCAGAAAAAACAACGGTTCAGCGCCACAACAGATAATATCATTCACGCACATCGCCACCAGATCGATACCTACCGTATCGTGGCGTTCAACCATCTGGGCAACTTTCAGTTTTGTTCCAACACCGTCCGTCCCGGAAACCAGGATAGGGTTATCGTACGACCGTTTGAAAAGGCCGTTATGAAAATCCAATTTAAACAGACCCGCAAAGCCACCATCAAGCCGCATAACGCGAGGCGAAAAAGTTCGCTGCATCAGTTTGGGAAGACGCGACATAGATTCCGCGTAGACTTCCAAATCAACGCCTGCATCCTTATATGTGGCCTTGGCCATCTAAGCATTCCCTTTTTGGACTGGAAAACGAAGCTTTACATGAACGAACAATTAAAATGCCATTCTACACTTTGTCTCGTGAAATAACAGTTAGCCAATTGACGGATTCCAGCTGCCCGACCGTTATTTTCCTAGTTCTTCAAGAATGCCTTGGATATCGCCGGCAGTGTAAACCGCAACTAGTGTCCGGGGCTCGGCTCCTTGTTCCGGGGAATAAAAAGCAATAATCGGAAGCTGCTTACCCTTACCAAGCTTCTCCAATTCGGCGTCAATCTCCAAGCCCGTCTTGGAATCCATATCTGTCCAGTCTGCAACCAATTGAATGACCTCATGCTCGTTGAGAGCATTTTGGACGGCATCTGTATTAAGCACAGCCTTCTCCAGCGTTTTACAAGTAAGACACCAATCAGCTGTGAAATCGACCATGACCAAGCGTTTGTCTTCATTCACCAATCGATCAAGCCGCGAAGCAGTATATAGGTTCTTTTCACCTTCCTTGATTGCAAGCCCTAACGAGCTACCGTCCACTTGTTGCTCCAGTATTTTCTTTTCAACAAAGGCATCAAGTCGTCCTTCCATTTCGCCAGCGAACCAGCCGAAACAAAACCACCCCAAAAGACTGGCAAAAACCACTGCTCCAATACGGTGCTTCGCCTTTTTGCCTCGTGACGCCGCAAATGGCACTCGGCCGTACCACCAACATGCCGCCCATAAAGCAAACAAAAAACCGACGGTCGGGACAATCAGTGAATACCCTATGTAAGTCATGATAAATACAATCGTTGCCAACAAAATGTATCCCATTAATTCTTTGAACGTCTCCATCCAATTTCCAGGCTTGGGGAGAAAACGAACAAGCCCTGGAAAAGCTCCAATCACCAAATAAGGAAAAGCCATTCCGATTCCTAAGGCTATGAAGACTAGATAAACATTGATTGCCCCCTGTGAGCCGCCTTCCTGAGCCATCTGTTTCGCGCAATACGTCAAGGCAACCCCAAGCCCCGGTCCACTACACGGAATAGCCAGAAGCGTCGTAATGATTCCTTTGAGGTAGGCGGCGGCAGGACCTTCTTTTTCTGCCGACTGGGCCATTTCGCTCGACCCCACAAATCCAGGAATAGGAATCTCCCACACCCCGATAAAACTCAATCCCATCACGAAAATGACTGCAATCATGATGATATTGAAACTGTCACTTTGATTCTGCTGTCCCCAACCCAGTCCCATAAAGATGGCCAGTGTCGCAAACACCAAAAAGACGGTCATGAGCCCTAGTGAATACCAAAGATTTAGTGAGAACACCTTGCCGCGTGACTCGCCAGCCTGATTCACAAATGACATAATCTTGAGACCGATCACGGGTAAAACACACGGCATGAAATTCAATATAAACCCGCCTAACAAAGCAAATCCAAGCACCACCAAAAGTGACTCTTCGCTTGAACCTGCACCTGCCGAACCGTTTAATTCATCCTGTAAATTATCTGACCTTTCTTGTCCCGCTCCCTTACTTCCTCGCTCCACGGCCACCTGGGAAAGCGAGACGTCGAATTCGGCAATGGTGTTAATCTTCTGAGGAACACAAATACCCAAGTCGTCCGTACATGCCAAAGCATCCACAATAACCTTGACCTCAAGTCCTGTGGGATCGCCGGGAGGAGCTAAAATAGGAACATCCCAATTCACTTTGCCCTTCACTTCTTCAACGTCCAGATCACCGTACACTTCATAGTGATGAATTTCGGGATCTGAATCACTAACAACATCACCGCTTATCTGAATGCCTTCCCCCGTAACTTTCAATGTCGTTGGCAATGGCCCGCCACGCTGTTGCGTAAGTGAATAGATGTGAAATCCTTCAGAGATGGTGACTGTAATCCTGACAATGCCGTTACCGGTTTCAGGATCCACATAATAGGTGGCAACCCCTTCGATTTTGCGATTCGCATTATTGGTGCCGGGAACCTCGAATCCCCCTCCGGGAACTTCGAATCCCCCTCCCAGTCCGGGAGCTTCAAACCCACCTCCCAGATTAAATGGCGAGTTTGCTGGTTCCTCAACCGAGGATTCATTCACTGGCTCTCTCTGCCCGATCGATTGTTCATTGAATTCTGATTCATTTTCTGAGTCTAACTCACCCCGAAACGATGCCACGACTACATTTTTCTGGGGGACACAAATCCCCAAATTGTCTGTGCAGGCCAAACTGGAAACCTGCAACTTCAATTCTGTTTCATCGGGGTTATCAAGAGGCTTCGAAAAGCTGACCGGTGCAACCCAAATGACCGTACCCTTATGTTCTTCAATGTCGAGATCACCGTAGGCATCTTCGTAATGATGGATCTCAGGTGGCTTATCCGGAATCAATTGCCCCAATTCTACACCTTGATCAGGAGTTACAATCGTAATCCTTGTCGGTAGTGGACCACCTTTCTTTTGAGTCACCGAGTAAATATGAAACTTCTCAACAACTTCAACGGTTACTGTAACGAGACCTTGAGTCTTTGACCCGTTGTTAAGATGAAATTCAGCCTTTGCTTCTACTTTGGGGGCGTTGCCACTTCCAAAGTCACCAAACTGTGCCTGCAGGTCAGATGACAGGACGCCGACGGTTGCGAGCGAAAAAGCTAACCACAAAAAGATCGACTGAAAAAACTGTTTACTCATATTCAAACCGCGAGCCATTCGTGCCCCTGTCTTGAGATAACTTCAGGATGTATTAAATCCTTAATTTTAAACAAACACCACTATTGCATCCATAGAAGCACTAAACTTCACTGCAATTCCAACCCTGGAACCGAAGCATAGTTTCGCCTGGCTCTGTTATTGATCAATTCTACGTGCAAGGTTTTGCAGATGCTGATTCACCTGCGGCATTTGCTTAAAGATTCTTTGTTCCGGCCCTAGCCATATTAGCCATTGCACCCCTGCCAATACTACGTGGGCACGGTCAAAGAGTTCAACTAGAGCGATCTGCTTCTCGTCCAAATCTCGGACAGCACAGTAGTATTTGATTCCCTCAGCGATTACCGTAGCGTCAAAACCGGCATAACTTCCCAATAAACGAGCTAAGTCGAGACATGGTGAATCCATTTTCATTGCACCAAAATAGATAACACCCGACACCTCGTCCCCGTGAAAAAAAACATGGTCCGACCAAACGTCAGCAAGTACCGGCAACAGTGTCAATTCAAATCCCACCCGTTGTTCCAACAAAGAGGCCAGCTCCGGAAGGGATTTCTGTGCATACGTAACAAAGAGCTCTGGCAAACCTGGTGCCAGCCCGTCATAATCCCACTGTGACAAGCGGCTCAACAAGCCGTCAACTAGCGTTTGGCAAAGTTGATACCGATAATTCAGCGCCTGCGATCTGCCATTTTCTATTCTTTGAGCTCCTGCCAGCCCATGATATGAAGCCAGCCACTGCATCGCGTTCTCCAAACGAGTTCGCGAAATAGGTTGATTCTTAATAGGAGCTCCTACCTGCCATGGAGTCAGATCCCACCAACGATCTTGCTCAAATACAAATCTTCCACCACGACGACACTCCAGTGGAGTCGCTATTGGTAACCCATGTCGCTGGATTTCGGGGGTTACTAATTCGATCAGTCTCTTTGTTCGCATGGCAGGCTTCGCTGCAGGCCATCGTTTCAGACAATAACTCGTGTTACCACATTGAACTTTCCAATGATCTGATCCACTAAAACTCTGACCTGCCTCCCAAGCGATAACGCCATCAGGTTGCTGGATATCATACTCTCGCAAAACTCGTATAATTAAATCGGACATTCAAAACACAAGCGTTATTAAATAAAGCCGAATGCATCTAGCAAACCTTCGGCCGGATCATCTATGAAACTAGTCGTCGCAATTATACAACCAACTAAACTAAAAGCGGTGAAGTCGGCATTAGAAAAGGCCGGGGTAACTCGCATGACTGTATGTGACGCGCTGGGTTTCGCCCGACAGCGTGGGCAAACGCCACTTTATCGAGGCATGGAATACAAGTCACAATTGCTGCGAAAGATTTCGCTTGAAATTGCTGTCAACAACGACTTCGTTGACCGAACCATTGAAATCATCTGTGCCGCGGCAAAAACCGGAGCCGACGGCAACATTGGTGATGGAAAGATTTTCGTTATGCCGATGACGGACGCCGTTGACTTGAGCACCGACGTACGAGGACCAGAGGCAGTCTAACCGAGACTGAAAATCTGCGCAAAACTTTGATTAAACTGCCCGTTAGTCATAACATTATCAAACCCGGCTTCTAACGCTGCGGCTAATTTTTCTTCCTGTACATGCGGGCCAAATGCAATGGTTCTTATTTGCTGCCTACTTGAAGCTAGCAATTCAATCACAGCGTTAGGTTCAAACAGAGAACACGAAAGATCCAGAATTACCAGATCATAATTGGCTTGCCCGAGTTCAACTTCAAGCTTGCCTGGCGATAAGACTATCTTAAGCTGACTTCCATGCATCTTGGCAGCGTGGGACACACGCGGGCCGAACATAAGATCACTGGATAGAAACAGACAATTCATCTAAAAATCACCGAAAGTTTAGATCAAGAAAGAATCAAACATTACTCGGCCGTTGGCTCCGCGGTTTGCTCTGCAGTCTGCTGAATAAGATCATCAAGCCCAAATTTAGTCTTGTCGTCAATCACAAACACCTCATCCAGCGGAGTATGATCCACAAACCGACGCAACAGCAGATAAATACCTGAAAAGCTTGCAAAGAAAAATCCAACACAAAAAGAATCTGCCATCAGGTGGGCAAACCAGTGTAATCCCGAGATGATATTCGCGCCTATGGTGAAGGCCTGACTTTGTCCGTCTAACGATACCTCGCCGCTGATGTACTGTTGAATCAACTGACTTTCATCGGCGGCCACAGCCATCCCACTAAAAATGACCTGCTCGGCAAGACTTGCAAAGTTTTGAACCAAGATTACCGAAGGAATCCAAATCAGAATACTTACTAGAACGTAGAACAGGTACTGTAGTGGTGCTTGAAACGTATAAGCAAAGGTACGGCTGGTTGCTTCATAGACATCTCCAGCTTCTTCTGCACTGATCGTAGGCCACATCAATGGCCAACCAAAGAAAAAGCCTGTCAGTAAAACGGCAACACCGATTCCAAACACAATGGTCACAATCCAGAGCAACGAAGCCAGAATGACTCCCAAATCGAAGTTTAGTAACAGACTAATTAACACAATTGGCAGGGATAGTACAAAACAAGACACCAAAACGAATAATGGTGACATGACATAAGAGATATACTTCTTACGCACATCTGCCATCGCTTCCATGAAACCAATTCTTTCGCCTCGGCCAATTCGAATGACAGCAATACGAGTAATTATTGCCCCAAAGAATCCCCAAACGATTAACAACCACGCTAAGTCCACGATACATATGGCATACGAGGTCCGAGTATCCAGGTCACGACTTTCTCCGCCGAACAAGTAATCATGCATCTCCCCGACCAAACTTAACCCTTCCCCCGTGAGCAACCTTTCAAAAACCGGCGATGATTCAAGGCCAACGATGGGGCCAGGTTCGAGCACAACTTGATCTGTCGGTTGAACTGCTATATTCCGACCCGATTGTGATGCGTTATCAGACATTTCGCTATCCGAGCCCGGCTCTTCATCTAAATCCTGTAACAAAGCATCTTCAGTGAATGCGTCTCCCTGATTCATGGTATTGGACACGTCTTCAGCAGTTGCTCCAACTAACACAGCGGTGGGAGCATCCGGGATTAGCAGGCTATCAGCGATTAGCCATCCAGAAATCGTAAGGCTCACTCCGACTGACGCCAGCAGCAGAACCGGTACACTTACGGCTACAGAAAATGCCCGCGTCAGTACCGTCGCAGGGAGAACTTCGCGCCAATCAACTCCTTTTACCGAGTCATAATGATCAGACATGACAACTTCTTTCCTTCATTGATGGCCGTATATCTTCACGAATTTATCGGAAGACAAGGTGGATTTAGAACTCCGCGTTTCCCTCTAACAAGGGTTCTTCTTCGGTAGGTTCAAATGGCAACCCATATTCTTCATTAAACCAACGTCCCAAGTCAACCTGACGACACCGACTTGAGCAAAAGGGCATAGTCTTTGACTTATCGGTCTCAAACTGCTTCATACATGTTGGACATTGCAATGTTGTCATCGATATTATATCCCGCTTCGCAGATTACTTGTCACTTGAACGCCCTATTCTATCGAGCCATCACCTAAAAACACAAATACCCTAACTATTTCCTAAAGACTTTTTAGGAGAGTCTTTTTTGCTGGTTGATGATTTCTTGGCTTCGGAATTTTTAGCAGCTGATTTTGCAGATGATTGAGCCTGCTTTGCCTTTTTCGCATCCGATTTATATGAATCACTTCGGTAATCGGTTTCATAGAATCCAGAGCCTTTAAATAGCAACGCGGCTCCAGTCCCAAAGAGACGACGCAACTTCATCTTCTTGCATTTCGGACATTTCTTTTTATGTGCCTCGTTTATCCCCTGAAACAACTCAAAGGTATACCCACAGCTATCGCACTCGTAATCGTAAGTTGGCATTTTCTATTACTACCTCATGAATTGATTTAAGAATCCGATTCAGAATCCGAATCGTCCGGCTGGGTTCCTGCAGCATCCTCAACTGGAGTTGTGGACCCACTCGATACGATCACCTGACTGGGACGAATCACACGATCATGCAACTTATATCCCTGACTGGCTACAAACAGGACAGTATTGGCTGGCTGATCTTCACTAGGTTGCATTCCGACAGCCTCGTGGAGATTCATATCGAAGGACTGCCCGACCTCGGTCTCGATCAATTGGCAATGGTGCTTATCAAAGATTTGCAGAATCCCCTGCAGCACCATTTCCACGCCACTTTTGAGAGATTCAACTGAACCGGCAGAATCAGTGGAATCCAAAGCGCGTTGCAGATTATCGGTCATTGCCAACAAGTCGTTGACCAGAGGCAATACAGCATATTTTCGGCTTTCTGCTGAGTCCCGTGTGGCACGTTTTCGGATATTATCCATTTCAGCCAGTAAACGGACATTTTTGTCCTTTAATTCTGCAATCTGCTGCTCCGGAGTCAGTTCTTCGACTACTTCGGGGGCATGCTCTTGCAATCCCTCTTCAGTCTCTTCATTGACCTGAGCCGTCGCATCTTCGACTAGTTCCTCCAACTGGGCTTCATCTTGTAGTACTTCATCCAGCTTTTCGTTTTCTTCTGTCATTCTCTGATCCTATTGTTGATCCTCTTCTGTACCACTGAAGAATTCTTTGATTGAGTCCATCCAGCTTTTACGCTCGGGAGCAACTTCTGTTTCCTCAAGCTCTGCCAATTGCCTCAACAAGGCTTCCTGTTCAGCACTAATTTTAGCCGGAATTTCAACTCGCGTTTCCACGAGTAAATCCCCGTGTCTTCCCGAATGGACATTGGGGACTCCTGCACCTCGAACCCGAAATATCTCTCCAGTCTGCGTTCCAGCCGGTATATTTACTGATTCCATTCCATTGAGTGTTGGAACGTCCACTTCTGCCCCCAGCACAAACTGTGCGTAGGTCAGCGGAATCCGAACCACCAGATGATCGTCATGGCGTTCGAACACTTTATGTTCCCGGACAGTAATGAAGCAGTAACAATCGCCAGCTGCACCTCCCTGAGGGCTAACCTCTCCCTGTCCCGATATACGCACCCGCGTTCCGTCATCGACTCCGGCAGGGATATTCACCTTGATTTCCGATTTTTTCGGAACAACTCCTACTCCACGGCAGTCTGAGCAGGGGTTTGCCACAGTACTTCCACTTCCCTGACATACTGGGCATGTCGTTTGAACACGCAGGATTCCGGCCGACTGAACGACCTGCCCCCGGCCTCCACAACGGACACATGATTCACGGACAGCACCGGGAGCAGCACCACTACCATCGCAGGATTCACAGATTTCATTTCTTGCCACTTCGACCGTTTTACTACAACCGGCGGCAGCTTCTTCCAGGTCTAAAGTGACATTACAACGGATATCGGCACCCCGCCGGCTTCGTTCCTGCCGACGTGAACCTCCTCCTCCAAACAGACTGTCAAAGATTCCGCCGCCTCCGCCGCCAAACATACCGCCAAAGGCTTCAAAGATATCTTCCACGCTTGAGAACTGAGAGCCTCCGCCGCCCTCTAAACCGGCATGACCATATTGATCATAGCGAGCACGCTTTTCATCGTCGTTCAGAACCTCATAAGCCTCAGCAGCTTCCTTAAACTTCTCGACAGCTTGTTCATCATTCGGATTGCTGTCGGGGTGGTATTTAATGGCGAGTTTACGATAGGCCGAACCGATAACACCTTTCGAGGCATCACGGGCAACTCCCAACACTTCGTAGTAATCTCTTTTATCAGCCATCTTCAGTGAATTTACTGTTTATGAAAAAAGCCGCCCCCTTCCGGGAGGCGGCTTGTCTTTCTATTTATCCGGAAACAAAGATCCGATCGGGTACTGTAGCATCAACTAGTTAACACTACCTTCGATATTACCTCGTTCTTTGTCTTCCTTATCATAGTTGGTTACCAGTGCTTCGGTGGTCAGCATTAAACCAGAAATACTTCCTGCGTTTGCCAATGCAGTACGAACCACTTTCACTGGATCGACAACACCGGCTTTGAACATGTCACCATATTCACCCGTATTGGCGTTATATCCATAGGCAATCGATTTGTGCTCGCGAACATTGTCAGCAACCACACTACCGTCGATTCCGCCATTATCAGCAATCTGACGAAGCGGAGCTTCAAGAGCGTCGAGGATGATATCCACTCCAATCTTTTCGTCACCTTTCGCAGCAGAACGAGCTCCCTGAACAGCTTCCGTACAACGAACCAACGCGACACCACCTCCGGGAAGAATTCCTTCTTCCACGGCTGCACGCGTAGCGTGCAAGGCATCTTCGATACGAGCTTTCTTCTGCTTCATATCAGCTTCCGTTTCAGCACCCACGGAAATTACAGCAACACCTCCTGAGAGTTTCGCGAGGCGTTCCTGGAATTTTTCTTTGTCATACTCACTTTCAGTTTGGTCCATCTGGTTGTTGATTTGGTCAACCCGTGCGTCAATTTCCTGACGACTGCCAAGACCTTCCACGATTGTCGTGGAGCCTTTGTCAGCAGAAACTTTACGAGCTTGTCCCAACTGTTCCAGTGTCACATTCTCTAGCTGGATACCCAAATCTTCACTGATGAGTGTACCGCCAGTAAGAACCGCAATGTCACCTAACATATTTTTACGACGGTCTCCGAAACCCGGCGCTTTGACTGCACAAACATTCAAAACTCCACGCAGTTTATTAACCACCAACAACGTCAACGCTTCCGCATCAACGTCTTCTGCAATGATCATCAGAGGTTTGCCGGTATTGCCCACTTTTTCAAGGACTGGCACCAACGACTGTAGATTACTGATCTTCTTCTCATGAATCAGGATGTATGCATCCTCCATCACGCAATCCATCTCAGCCGGTCGATTAATAAAGTAAGGTGAGACATACCCTTTATCGAACTGCATCCCATCAACAAAGTCGACGGTTGTTTCAGTTGTCTTACCTTCTTCCACGGTAATCACACCGTCTTTACCAACACGTTCCAGAGCGTCTGCGAGGAGGTGACCAATCTCGTTGTCATTGTTGGCGCTAATTGCACCAACCTGAGCCACTTCCTCTTTGCTGGAGACCGGCTTGGCGATCGATAGCAATTTATCTTCTGCTGCTGAAACCGCTTTCTCAATCCCCCGTCGTACGGACATAGGATTGCTTCCAGCCACAATATTCCGTAGGCCTTCGCGGTAAATCGAGCGAGCAAGAACAGTCGCCGTCGTCGTGCCGTCACCAGCCAGGTCTGAAGTTTTTTGAGCAACTTCAACGACCAGACGGGCCCCCATATTCTCAAAGCGATCTTCCAGTTCGATTTCCTTGGCAACCGTGACACCGTCTTTCGTAACAGTTGGTCCACCAAACGATTTATCAATAATCACATTACGTCCGGTTGGTCCCATCGTGACAGCAACTGCATCGGCTAGTTTACTGACACCACGCAACAGACGTGAACGAGCGTTATCTTCAAACAAAAGCTGTTTAGCCACAATTCA
>PBCP01000056.1 GCA_002717145.1 Planctomycetaceae bacterium
CAACAGAGGGAGTGTAGTTGCAGATTACGTGAGGATACTTAGAATAGTGATTGTAATTCACGGGATGTAGCGCAGCCTGGTTAGCGCGTTTGACTGGGGGTCAAAAGGTCGGAGGTTCAAATCCTCTCATCCCGACTAAAAGTAAAAAAGGCTCTTTAACAGGAAAGTTAAAGAGCCCTTTTGCATTTCATTTTTTTGCTGAGAATTGGCCGCGAGCTCTACCATGAAAACCGACGCTTATGCACGTGTCAGGTATAAACCAAGTTTCATGTAAAGAAACGGCGGCTTCACTTTATTCGTCAGCTGCTTTGAGCCAGGGAGTGAGAGTTGGTTCGTTGGGACATATCTCTGCAGGATCAAAATACAAACTGAGCTCCCGCTCTGCGGCCTCTGGTCCATCTGAAGCGTGTACCAAATTCATCTGACGGCTGGCACTGTAGTCGCCACGTACGGTCCCAGGGGCTGCGCTGCGACCATTTGTGGCTCCAAGCATATCTCGGACGACTTGAATGACATCAATTCCTTCAATACACATAGCTACGATAGGGCCACCGGTAATGAAGGCTTCCAGGCCCGGGTAAAATGGCTTTTCCACGTGTTCTGCGTAGTGTTGCTTCGCCATTTCGGGCGTCACTTGCAGCATCTTCATGCCGATAATGTTGAGGCCTTTGTTTTCAAAGCGTGTAATGATTTCGCCCATTAGACGCCGTTGTACACAGTCCGGTTTTAATAAGACCAGTGATCGTTCCATTTTTATTCTATTCCTGTTGATTGAGAAAGTGCACGAAGCAATTCGTAACTAACTAGATTCTATTTATGTTCTATTCTTGTCGGTCCAATGGCAACCGAGGTGCATTGAGTTAAAGGATATTTCTCCAAAACTTCAGCAATATCAGAGACAGTCACGTTTTGGAATCTCTCAATCGATTGCTGAATTGAGGTATATTCACCTCGCTGGACCCAATTGTTGCCAATGCTAAACATCCGGCTGGCGGCACGTTCGGCTCTTAACACGATATGAGAGCAGACTTTGCTTTTTGCCAGTTCCAGCTCCTCTTGAGTTACACCGTGTTCTTGTATGTCCCTGGCCAGCTTCTGGTACAAATCCAATATTTCCGACGTGTTTTCTGGCTGACAACAGATGTATGAAAGAAATATTCCTGTTCCCTGATATTCGGAGGGCTCGACAACAGCATATTCCGCTTTTCCAGTATCAATCAAGTCCCAGAAAAGCCGGCTGTTATTTTCGTCACCAAAAATGAGGCCTAGCAGTCTGCTGGCATATCTGTTTTTATCTTCTGCCGCGGGGCCGTTGCTAATTTGAATGATGTACTGCTGATGTGCGCTGGGCTTTTCAATCGAATAGAATCCAGAGTTTGGATTTGCTCGCGGAGTATCGCGGTGGGTATTGTAATTTTCCCAATGAGATGTCTGCGACTCTACTTGAGCGACGACTGCTTCGAAGTCGATGTTTCCAGCCATCGCTAGAACTATGTTGCCGGCACTATAACGGCGATTAAAGTACTCGAGCATTTGCTCGCGGGTTAATGCCGAGACTGTCTCTCGAGTTCCCAAAACGGATTTTGCGAGTGGGTGGTCCTGAAAGTGATACGCCAACGCTTTTTCGTGAGCTCCGAATGGTGGTTGATCATCGTACTTTGCGATTTCTTCCAGAATTACATGTTTTTCTGTGTCAAAATCTCCCTGCCTAAGCAGAGGGCGGAGTATGTCGCTGAGCAGTTCAAGGGCTTCGAGCTGATATTCCGGTAAGACAGCACAGTAGTAGACGGTTTGCTCTTCTGATGTGAATGCGTTACTTTGAGAGCCGATTTGGTCCAGTTGTTGATTGACCTGTTCCGCTGTTCGTGTAGGAGTTCCTTTGAATACCATGTGTTCCAGAAAGTGGCTGACTCCTGAAATGTCAGGTGTTTCGTCTCTTGCCCCTGTCTTTACGAAGTAAGCCATTCCAGTGCTGTAGGCGTTTGGATTGCATTCAGCAACGATCTGTAGACCACTACTCAGTGTATGCTGGCGAAACGTCACATCTTTCATGCTTCTCCTCCCCCATTCACACCGGAAGTATCAAGTGCGTGTTGTCCCAGTGTGACGACTTTGAATTGTTGGGGAGGATGATCGGACAGGTATTGATTGATGGACTCCGTATTTACCTTATCCAGTATGTCTGACAGCTCTTCTAATGTCCGTACATACCCAAGGAGATGCCAGTCTGACGCCATCGAGATGCTACGTGAACTACTACTTTCCTGCTGCATAATCAATCCGGTTTTCATGCGCGCTTTGAGTCGTTTTAACTCATCTTCGAAGACACCGTCGCCCAGTCGTCTGATTTCAGCCAGCATGACATCAAGTGTTTCCTGAGCTCGGTCTGTCGTGGTTCCCGCATACGCTAAGACACATCCCTCTTCTTTGATGGTGTGGCACATTGCGTAAACCGTGTAACAAAGTCCTCGTTTTTCTCGCACTTCAGTAAAGAGTCGTGAGCTCATCCCGTCACTAAGAATGCCAATGGCACTACGCGCAAGAAAGTAATCGGGATGGGAGTATGGGACGGACGGATAAACAATACCAATCTGCGTCTGGCTAGATTCGTGTTGAATATGATGGTGTCCGTCGCGTGGCGGAGTTTGGTAGATATCAGACTGAAGCGCACCTTCCCAATCCCCGAAAAGGTTTTCAATAATGGAAGTGACAGCTTCAAATTCTATTTTTCCGGCAATACTAATAATGGAGTTTTCGGGGACGTAGTAATCTTCTACATGAGAAGCCACATCGCGATGAGAGATTGCCTGTACCGATTCGGGAGATCCTGTTGTACCACGTCCATAAGGATCCGGGTAAAGTCGCAACCGTAGTTCACGAAGTAGCTTCTGGGCCAGGTCGTCTTCCATCGCCAGTAATTCCTGCATGGCCACCATGCGACTGTCTTCGAGTTGAGCCTCAGGAAGGTGAGGTGAGCGAAGCAGGTCGCGATAAATAGCCAGCGTTTCCTCGAGGCGACTAGACGGAACAGCAGCACTAAAACGGGTATGAGAATTCGTTACGGATGCGGAGCGAGCGGCGCCGAGACGATCAAGCTCGTCGACAAATTGACGGCTATTAAGATTACCACAGCCGCGCTGAACCATTTCTGCCGTGAAGCTGGCCAGCCCAGGCAATTCGCTGGGGTCACGCTGACTACCTGCCGGCACTAGCACACTAATCGCAGCAGATTCCAGCCAGGGCATGCTTTGCATTAGCAAAGTGAGTCCGTTGGAAAGTCGATATGTCTTAATCGAGTCGGGCACTATAAATCAGTAGTTAGTGATCGGTGCGGGTTTGTATACAGTCTTAATGATGCGAAAACCAAGCCGTTTATACAACCGTAGGGCACCAATGTTTTGTGATGTCACTTCAAGCATAACCCGCTGGAGCCCTCGGGCTTTGATATAGTTGAGGGACTTGAAAAGAAGAGAAGTACCAAGCCCTTTGTTACGGTGTTGTGGATGAATTCCAATGTTTTGAATCGCTCCACGTTGTTGTACATCAACCAAGGCTTGTATCGTACCGACAGTGATAATCTTTTCTGAAGTCGGTCCTTTGTGTTCCAATAACCAAGTCGCGTCAGCAAGGAAATTGCTTCGAGAGGTAATTTCACGTAATAACCGACGGCAACCTTCAATTTCTCGGAAACAACTAAATACGTTGGCATCGATTTCATTACAAAAACTTTGATACTTGATGGAAGCGTGTTTTTCCAAGTCATTGTCATTCCAGGCTACAAAACGATAACCCCCCGGTAATTCGAGGGCGGGGATCTCAAACTGATCCAAATCAAGCTCCATTTGAAATCGTTTGAAATATGTGATTGACATTCGTTCTTCCCTGCTATGCAAGGGATAAATTGTAATGATTTTAACGCTTAGTAACGGTTGTATCGCCTGTACCATGGTTTTACAAACTAAAAGCACAGATTGACATGTGGGGATAGGTTTCTAGGTTTTGATAAGTCAAAAAATGTGCCGAAGTTAGAACTATATATATATTTTACCGCCAATCGAAGTATTGGCTATTGTTGAGGGCTTAAGGGAGTCGGGGTAGTGGCTATTAAATCGGTGAGGATCGTGCTGTGTTTGACACTTTGCCTTTCAATAACAGGCAAGATTTCAGCTCAGGAATTTACAGAACGTGGAACCTTGTTCAATTGGAATGGAAGCGATGCTGTAGGCGGACCGGCTTCGATGGACGAACCGTTGATCGGGGATCGACCGGACTTTACCGAGTCATCTACAACGGTCGGTTTGGGCGTAAAGCAGGTTGAAATGGGGTATACCTATACCTTTGATAATGATGGGACGACGCAATCCATTGGTCATTCGTACCCGGAAATGCTTTGGCGCGTCGGTATATATGCTGAATGGTTGGAATTGCGAATCGCGTACAACTTCAGCGATGTTTTCGAAAGTACGGGGGGAACTGACACCGTGACTTCGGGCGGTGAAGATCTATATCTCGGATTCAAAATCGCTTTGACTCCCCAAGACGGAGTGTTACCAGAAACGGCGCTGGTATTACAGACTACCTTGCCTTCCGGTGATGATGTTTTTAGCAGCGGTGATGCTAACCCTGGACTCAATTACATCTATTCTTGGGCTTTAGATGATGAGTGGTCTTTAGCCGGTCAGACTCAATGGAATCGTGCTGTAGACGGTCAGACATCGCGACCTTATTCCGAATTCTCACAGTCCTTAGCAATTGGAAAAAGTTTTTCTGAGAAGCTTGGTGGATATTACGAATGGTTTTGCTTGATTCCGGACGGTGCAGATTCTGCTCCCGTTGAACACTACATGGACGGTGGTTTTACTTATCTGATCAATAACAACCTTCAGTTGGATATCCGAGCTGGATTCGGGCTAAATGAAGAATCGGATGACTACTTCGCTGGTACAGGTTTGATCTTTCGATATTAATCAGGAAAGGACCAGGAAGTATATCGGGCTATTTGAAACTAATATAAATTAGTGAGTTGACGCGACTAAATTACGCAGTTTACACTGAAAACAGCTACTTTTTGATCAGTCAAAAAGTGGCTGTTTTTTAATTTTACAACATTTGGTAATCGAAATTGTTGAGAAGGAATAAGTTCAAGATGATTCGTAGAACATTCGTTATGGGACTGGCCGCAATCGCGATCATTGCGGGGCCGGTTTTAGGTCAGGACGAAGATTTAAAGAAATTCCGCGCGGTCTGTAGTACTACGCAGGTTGCTGATTTTGCACGGGAAATTGGTGGAGATCGCTGGCATGTAGACTGTATTCTTGCGCCAGGTCAGGATCCTCATACTTATGAGGTAAAACCAGGTGATAGTCGTATGGTGGCTGAAGCTGATCTATGTATCCAAAACGGCTGGAATCTTGAAGGGCACAACTGGATGCTCAGCCTGGCGAAGGATGCCAATAAACCACTGGTCACCTGCGTGACAGGGGTAAAGGCTCTGGATTTCGAAGAAGATGGCATGGTAGTTGAGGATCCACACGCGTGGTTGAGCCCGATCAACGCAGCGATTTATGTCCGAAATATTACTGAAGGATTAAAGAAGGTTGATCCCACAAACGCAGCAGAATATGATGCTCGAGCTGATTACTATGTTACTCAGCTACGAAGTCTTCATTCGTGGATTCAAAAAGAGGTGAATAAGATCTCACGTGCTAAACGAGTTCTTATCAGTCATCACGATGCCTTTCAGTACTTTGCAACCACCTATGGCTTTATAAGTACGGCTCCGGCCGGCTGGAGTACCGGAGACGAAATTGGGGCTGGAGTTACGCCACAGCGACGGACCGAGGTGGTTGAGTCTATTCGAAGTTACAAAGTAAAGGCTATTTTCGTTGAAACCACAAGCAATCCAGAGGTTGTTCGGCAAATTGCTAAGGATGCGGGGGTGACAGTCGCGGGGGCTCTTTATGCTGATGCGATGGGGCCTGAAGGTTCCGTTGCCGAAACGTATTTTGGCATGATGCGCGAAAACGTAATTAAGATTGTCAGCGCTCTTAAATAATTATTCCTTAATTAAAGATAGCTGTTATGGAAGTTAAACAGTACGCCGTTGGTTTACCTGTGAGGCCGATTTTGGCCGTGGCGA
The DNA here is from genome assembly GCA_002717145.1 of Planctomycetaceae bacterium. Lineage (GTDB taxonomy): Bacteria > Planctomycetota > Planctomycetia > Pirellulales > Pirellulaceae > UBA721. Next base: position 6,140 of record PBCP01000056.1, read on the forward strand.
TAAGCCTGCTGGTTTGTGGCTTGGTCGGCGGGTATCAGGTATTCGTGGGTTCTTTGCCGGCCAGTAATGTGACAGAGTTCATAACAAAGCCAGCTACCGGTGATTATGCGATTGAAATGACTCTATCTTTTGATGCGCGTGGTGATGCTTTCGATCCGACTGCTCTACTAGTACGTTTGGATGGAAAAGATTTACTGGAAAAGACCACCCCGTTGGCTGCAGGAGTTCCGGTAAGGATTTACCCGGTCGAAGGTTTAATTGTTGGCGTTAATGAATTGTTTATACAGGTAGGAACGGGGCAAAGTGAAGCTGAAGCATCTTTAGAGGAGCCTGATCTGTTTGCTGAAGCTGGATTTGGTCAAGAAGAATCGAGTTCGGATGACATCGAAGCGCCGGCTGAGCAGGATACGACTTCGGCGAACGAGCCCGAAGGTATTGGTCTGGCAAAAGCCATACGCGTCCGGGTCTTTGATGGCGATGCGGTTCTGGTTGAAAAGACAGTCTGGTCAGAACCGGGCGAGCCAATTAGCAGTGCGATCGTTGTCGACGTACCAGAAAATCACCAGACGCTGTCGGAAAAATCTGATAACCATGTTGGTCATCATCATTAGCTTCTTTTTTGTACGATCTGTTTAAGCGATGAATAACGACTTACCAGCAATCGAAGTAAAAAACTTAACTGTCAGCTACGGACCAGTGCCAGCCTTATTGGACGTATCTTTAGCGATTGAGCCAGGGCAACTTGTTGGTATCATTGGCCCCAACGGTTCAGGTAAATCGACTCTGATTAAATCCTTGCTGGGGTTTGTGAAACCGGATTTCGGTGAAGTGTTGCTTTTTGGAGAAGATGCCGAAAAAGCGAAAGGACGCGTTGCCTATGTACCTCAACGAGGAAGTGTTGACTGGGACTTTCCGGTCACTGTGCGTGAAGTCGCCTTAATGGGACGCTACGGCAAACGGCCTTGGTGGAGAGATCTGTCGAACGAGGATCGTGAGATCGCCGATTATGCTTTGGAGCAGGTTCGAATGGCAGATTACCGTAATCGTCAGATTGGCCAGCTATCCGGCGGGCAGCAACAGCGTGTGTTTATGGCTCGAGCCATTGCGCAAGGAGGCGATGTTTTGTTGCTGGACGAACCTTTTGCCGGAGTCGATGCGGCCACAGAGAAGGCCATTCTGGACGTTCTGGAATCAACCCGAGAAACAGGAAGAACTTTGGTGGTGGTTCATCACGATCTTGCAACGGCTTCAGAGTATTTCGATTCGTTGGTGCTTTTAAAACAACGTTTGTTCGCATATGGTGCTCCGGAACAGGTCCTGCATCCAGAGCTGTTGAGCGAAGTTTACGAAGGCACATTGCGGATTTTTGCCAATCTGCACAATCGCTCGACGGGAGGTCAGGATTAATGTACGAATGGCTTGTTGAAGTTCATACTGCAAGTCCACATCTATTTAAAGCTTTAATTACAGGCTTGTTAGTAACCACGGTTTGCAGTGTGATTGGTTGCTTTATTGTTCTGAAACGTACGTCGTTTCTTGCCGATGCTTTGGCGCATTCGATGTTGGCAGGGGTCGTCGTAGGGTATCTGTTTATGAAACTTGCGTTCGGTAAAGAAGCTCATGCTCCTGCCATGCTGATCGGTTCAATCGTTTCCGGGATAATCACGGTTGCCATGATCGGGTTTGTGTCCCGTTTCTCGCGAGTAAAAGAAGACGCAGTGATTGGAATTATGTACACCGGAATCTTTGCGTTTGGTGGCGTACTGGTGTCGTTATTCAGCCAATATGTTCATATTGATTTACTACATTTCATCGTTGGGCAACTGATTGGTGTCAGTGATCAGGATTTGTGGATGATGGCCATCGTTTCAGTTGTCGTGCTTTCGTTTATTGTTCTCATGTTTCGAAGCTTACAACTGCTCACCTTTGATCGAGTGATGGCAGCATCGCTTGGAATGAACGTCATCCTGCTTGATTACATGCTTACGACATGTACTGCAATGGTGGTGGTGACTGGAGTCCAGGTAGTTGGCGTCATTCAAGTCGTCGGCTTGTTGATCGCACCGGCTGCTACAGCCTATTTGCTTTGCGATCGTCTTAAACACATGCTCTGGGTGTCCGCTATGTTTGGCTGGACAGGTTTTTTAGCCGGCTATTTTCTTTCAGAGGCATACAACGTGGCACCCGGGGCTATGATTGTGGTGACACTCACAGCACAATTCCTCCTGGTTTTTCTAGTGGCCCCACGTTATGGGTTGCTGGCCGATTTTCAACGGCGGTTAAAGGCTATACCCCAACAAGTTGTCGAAGACATTTTAGGAGTTATTCTTCGGGCTCAGGGCGAGCAGTGCGAAATTCGGGACTTAGTTGAACATACAGAATATAAGTTGGAGCCAATTCGTAAAGCGGTTTATTCGATGGTCAAAAAGGAATGGCTTTGCTTCGAGGGAGATGTCATTTCATTTACCGCAGAAGGTCGGAAGCACGCGAGACGATTATTGCGTGCCCACCGATTATGGGAAACCTATTTGCAACATCTGGGGGTTGCTGAAGAAGAATTGCACGAACGAGCTCATGTGCTCGAACATCTGCACGACGAACAGGCTGTAGATTACCTTGACGACAAATTAGGGCATCCGTTAACAGATCCTCACGGCGCTGCCATTCCAGAGGATTTTGAGCACTTGGTTTCCGGTGAAGTAATGACGCTGGCGATTCTACGCGAAGGTCATACTGGTGAAGTGGTGAGCGTTGGACATCTTATTGTTGACCCGGTCTCCGTTGGCGACCGTGTGTCAGTCGGGGCTCGTGAAAATGATTCGGAAATTTGGGTCGTCACGGTGGAGAAGCCCGATGGGCAGTTTGCCAAGCATCGTTTTAATCATGAAGAAGCAGACGATATTAGTATTCGACTTGATTGATGCCTGGGGCGTCGGGACTGGATAAGTCTGCTGGTTCGCCCATCGTTTGATCCGTTATTTCGGAAGGTGGAGTTTCTAACAATTCGATGGCAACATGTTTGTCGGCTTGTGGCACGTAGATACGAAAGCCTTTACTGAGGGTCAGCCCAGAAAATGCTCCCCCTGCATCATCGCCCATGACCGTCGCTACCAGACCGTTAGCCCGCAGATACTCTGCAGCAATTAGGGCTTCGGTTTGACTGTAAAACGTTGCTACTTCGACAGAAGAAGACATGCTGCACCTCATCTAGGTAGTGAAAGATAGATCTTCAAGCATTGCTTACATTATAGAATGGTCGGGAAAGGAAGGGAATTCTAGTTTGATTTGATTAGCCCTCGGAGTACCGTTAGGTTAGCAGAATCCCAGCTCATTCCTTCAAATTCCCCTTCAGCATCTCCCTTGGCCGTCTCCAAATACATAGGAACGTGTGTGAAACGCTCGTCGTTGACTAGGAATCGGAACGGAGCAAGTCCCATATACCCGTGCCCGATATGCTCGTGGCGGTCTTTGCGGCTGGCAAATTCTTTTTTGCTATCGTTAAGATGAAAAGCCTTCATTTTTTTCAGTCCGATCAGCTTATCAAATTCTTCCCAAGTATCGTGATATAACGCTTCATCACAAAGGTTGTAACCTGCTGCGAACATGTGGCATGTGTCAGCGCAAACCCCTACCAAATCTGGATTCTGACATTGGTCGATCATCTCCGCCAACTGCTCAAAAGTCCAGCCAAGATTTGTTCCCTGCCCCGCAGTCGTTTCGAGTAGACAATGACTGCTAATTCCTTTGGTTTGTCGGTGTACTTCGTTAAGTGCCTCAGCAATGCGACTTATGCCCTCCGCTTCTGTGCTGGTTGTATACGAACCCGGATGAACGACAACATACGGAATCCCTAACTGATCGGCTCGCTGTAGTTCAATGATGAAAGCATCAATAGACTTTTTCCAAAGTTCATTTTTTGGAGAGCCCATGTTGATTAGGTAAGAGGCATGAGACAGCGTGTGCTTGATATTGTGAATTTCGAGTTGTTCACGAAACCTGTCAATGTCCTCGTCCGTAATTAGCTTTGCCTTCCACTGATTGTTGTTCTTTGTGAAAAGCTGAATGCAATCACAGCCATTCTGAACCCCGCTGGCAATAGCCTTGTAGTAACCACCCGCTATGGACATATGAGCACCGAGGATTGCCATGATAATTCTCGCTATTCTGACGGTGGTTGAGAGCCTGCATCTGACCGAAGAGATGAAGTCTCGGTGTCTTGCTGAAAGGCAGTGTAGTTTTGACTGAAATGCTGAAATGCTTCGTCTGGCGACAGATTGTAAATGATGTCACCACGCGTTCCCCAGTGTTCACCAGTGTGTACAAACAAAGCAGAGCCGACTCGCAGGTTTCCCACGGCCTCCATATCTTCCATCGGGCCGCCTTCAATCGCCTCAAAACTAATCACGACGGGGACTAAAGCGTGGAGATTGAGAGAATGGTTTTCGATGACAAACAAAACCTCCGAATCAAAATCGCAGCTTTTCCATCGTAATCCTCGAGGTCGTCCAGACTGACTGCAGATCTTGAAATAAGAATCTTGCAGGGTGGAGCGTGTATCCTGAAACTCGGAAACCTGCTTTTGATAATCCGGTGGAATGGTTGCTGCAGGGGGTAACTCTGGTTCAATCGGAGCAGGTGGTTGTAACCATGCAGATGGATCTGCATGATATGGCGTCTTACCGCTAGCCCGCGCAATAACGTAAAAAACAANCGCTAACAGGATGATTCCCAAAACGATAGTAAGGATGATAGGAAGTCCCATTCAATTACTTTCACCAAGCAGTAAAGCATTTCGAATGCTTATTAAGAATTGCCTGTTTGCTCAAGCACTTTAAGCAAGCTAGCAATCCATGCAGGATGTGCAGGCCAGGCAGGAGCCGTTATTAAGTTCCCATCTACGTGAGCATTGTCAAATGTCGCGGATGTTTCAATATATTTGCCACCGTTTAGTGTCACCTCCGGTGATACAGCAGGGTAGCAGCTGACGCTGCGGTTGCCTAAAATTCCTGCGGCAGCCAATATTTGAGGGCCATGACAAATAGCGGCAATTGGCTTGCCCGCATCGTTGTACTTGTGAACCAGTCTAAGTACACGTTGGTCGAGCCGGAGGTACTCGGGAGCTCGTCCTCCAGGAATAACCAAAGCGTCGTAATCGTCCTCAATGGCTGCGTCGAAGTCGGCTGTGATTGCGAAATTGTGGCCGACTTTTTCAGAATAGGTTTGGTCACCTTCAAAGTCGTGAATCGCTGTTTTGACTGTATCTCCAGCCACTTTGTCTGGGCAGCAGGTGTCTACCTGATGTCCCACCATAAGCAGCATTTGATAGGGGACCATGGCTTCGTAGTCTTCCACAAAGTCGCCTACCAGCATTAAGATACGTTTGCCGCTCATCATTCTGCTTTCTTAAACTATTGTTCAGCTTGCTCTGGGACCTGATAGTTATATTGCTTTTGGAGTAACGCGATAAATCCACGTGACAACTGAGTCACAGTTCCACCACCCTGCGGTGAACGGTATAAATTGTCCGTTGCTGTCGCGGTGGGACCGATGGTTAAGCTCCCAATGCCAGGCGTACCAGGTACTCTTCCATCAGCGAGATATTGTACAAGCGAATCAAAACTGGTTGGCGCAAAGAAATCAGCTGGCAACGAAGGCGACTCGCTGGAAGGGCTATACTCAATCTTTCGAATAATATAGACCACTCGTCCTGTTGATGAGGTGAAGGACATCGATGTATTCACTTCCATCTGTTCAAACATGGCCATTTTATTGACATCGGAAATGTCTGAGATGGTATCAGTCGGTCTCAGCTCCTTCCTTTCAATCTGGTCAGGTGTTTCGGTTGATTCCTCGTCAGAGCTATCCTCAGTCGCAGGCTCATCGGTAGCTTCCGCTTTTGAATCGTCTGCACTGGTCTGGTCGCCTTCTTCATCAGGCGTGTCCGGTATCGGGGCATCCACCATTGATGTGACAACCTCAAATTTTTGAAGAGTTCCCAATTCAATCCCGCCACCCTGGAAATTAAACTGAGATAGTCGGAACGTGCTGGTTGGGAACGTCGTGTAAACCGTCGGGGATTCTCCGATATCCTCGGTGTTTAAGGCTTCCGTCAGAGACACGGCATTGTCGCCGGACGGAATAGTTTCCACAAGCCTCTTAGCTTTGTCTTGCAGGTTTTTTAACGCAGTAGTTTTTTGCCAGCTGCTTAATACATTTGCCCGGAGTTCCTCGTTTTCGAGTCCGGCGTCAAACGGAGTTTCATTGGTCTGTTCCACCTGCCAGAACACATATGAGTGATTTTGTAGGGCATCGGTTTCATGAGGAATTAAAAAGTCGCTTTCGAGGAATAGGTTGGAGTCGGGGGCGCTGCCTGAGCCGCCGTGAGCCTGATAGGCAATGCGGACCAGCTTAACCCACGAGGGTGTGGAATCATCCCATGGTAAGCCAAAGTCCTCGGCATCAGGATTGCGTCCGGAAATAGCCTGACCATATGCTGCAGAAATAACGGAGGCTGATTTCTTATCGGGGTTACTGCCAGAAGTGGTGTGAGCAGTGTCTCCTGTTACCGCCAAAACAATTTGGACTGCTTTGGCTGATTCTTCGTCGCCGGCTTTTTCGGGAACTTCTGTCAGGACTCCCTCGGCATCTGCATTGATTTCGGCGACGACCCGGGCAAGTTCTGCGGCTGCTTCTTGTTTGATCTTTTCGGCCTCTTCTAGGTTGCCCTGATCTAAAGCATCAGCAATCCTGATGGAACGAGCCTGTTCGTTTCCACTGTCACCGTCAGCAAATGCATTCATTGCCTTGCTAAGCCGGGCTTTATGGGCCTCTAGTAATTTCCTCTTTTCTTCAAATTTTGATGTGCGAATATATGCTTCACGAACATCTTCCTTCACTTCATCGTAAGGCTTATAAGTCTTTTGCGGTTCCGGGGTAATGTTGGGTTCAAGTGGAATAGGAGTGTCCAGTCCGGTCAAATCCTCTACCTCCGGTGTGTCTTCCTGTTGCTCCTCGGCAGGGGCAGAATTTTCTTCCCCACCTTCGATGTTCTCCGTTGCATTTTCGCCATTTGCTTCTGGGGCCTCTGCTGCCGAAGCATCCTGTTCTGTGGTGTCTTCTTGTGGAGAGTCGGATTCTTCTTGGAAGAAATTCAAACAATCATCGTTGTTTTCAACGTTGTCGTCACTGGTTTTCTCCTCATTCGCTGAATCGTCACTGTTGGAATTCGGATTTTTGCTCTCTTTCGATTCCGTGGTATCGGTGTTTTCCGCATCGTTGGAACCTGCTTCGCCAGCGCTAGTTTCTTCTGTCTGCTCCGTGGCTTCCTTTTCTAATTCGTCAAAGACGTCGTCGGGTTTGACGTATTGTTCGATGTTGGTTTCGTAGTAGTTAAGAAGCTCGGCTTCAGTAACTTTGGCTTCAAGTTGAACCTGAGCGAGACGGTCATAAGCATCCTCATCGAATGCAACATACTGATATCCGAACTTTCGAGGTGTGCGTACTCCAAGTCCGTAGTATGTCTGGTTGTTGATTTGAAATCCGGTCAGAGGATTTAGGCCTGTTTCATCGAGAAAGACTTCGCGTAGGTTAGAGAGTTGTTGCTTTAACTCAGCTTCGGTAGGAGTGCCCGCATCTTCAGGTTTTACAGGTAGTTCGAGAATTTCGAATTGATGCTTTTCTGTTAGCATCTGATGTGTTACTGCGCGGTCCGAGATGTTTGGAGTTGTGGGGATACCTGAGTCAGCAAGACGCTGGACTTTACGAGCGGCAATATAGGGCACCAATTTTTCGGCAATTTCTTCCTTCGTAATGGGTTCGCCAAAAGCGTCATCCTTGGCTTTGCTAATCTGTTTTGTGGAATTGTATTGATAGAGGTTTTCATCAATATGTTTCAGGATTTCTTCTTTCGTAATTCCCATCCCATGCTTGTCAGCAATCGATGACAGGAACTTGACAGTAATAGGATCGCTTGGAGCTACTGAAATCTGCCAGGGATCAGCAACTAAAGTTTGTTTTGTTTGAGCCTGACGAAAAGCGTCGAAGTCGGGTGAGTCACCCTGAAGATAGTCTTTCGTCTTGTAGGATACCGCATTGGTTACCAGCGCGGAGTAGAAGAGTTGTAGGCGTTGCCCTTCTTCCTGCATTCGGTTTGCTTCACCTCGAGTGATTTCACCATAGTCCCAACTCGCCAGGATTTCACCGGCACCAGCAACGGGTCCACTGCTAGGGCCTCCCTGAATTGCAGCGTAATATGCCGGGCCCACAACAAACGCCAGTACAGCAATGATGGTCAGAACAGAATACGAGATGTTCTTGTTTTCGGAAACAAAGTCGAAGATGCTACGGCCGTCGTAGGTCTTTTCATCTTGCATCTTTTTGATGTAAGCCTGCCGTCTTTCCTCCTGTTGCTGCTTCAAATCGTGGATTTGTTTGTCTTTTTGACGGCCGTAAATACGATTGGGGCGTTTTGCTTTTGACATAGTCTATTCATCCCACTGAAGGGAAGATGTTGATTTTGGCTTGACAGATAAAAATAACGACTTAATGATTCGTTTAAGGAGCGGTTAGTGAACGCAACTATATATACAACCCAGTTGGGGGTTATATACAACCCAGATGGGGGTTGCGAGTAACGTCCACTCTCCTTTTGACAGTCTGTTTATGTAGACCGTGAAGCTATTAATTCTAGGCCGGTTTGAGGGAATTATAAACCCCAATGTGGCCGGTTAATACTTGTAATATAGCGTCGTTTAGAGGTCAGCGCCGATAGTAGGTCGTAAACCTTCTTGTTCGGCTGGTACGGTTTATGACGATGCTGTGTATTACAACGGAATTGTAGACAGGTTTTACTCTTATGATGTTCAGGACTTTTTTTGCTGATATTTAATTCGGCGGCATACATTTTGTGTGTTTCTAAGCTGTATTAAGAGAATTTCATCCCTCATACGTAACTTCATCCTTATGACCAAGCATCTAGTCATTGTTGAGTCTCCCGCCAAGGTAAAGACGATTTCCAAATTTTTAGGGCCGGACTATTTAGTCGAAGCGAGTATTGGCCATGTATTGGATTTACCCGCACGAAATCCCAAAGGCGTAAAGGCTCCGGTTCCAGGTATCGATTTAGATAACGATTTCAAACCCAGTTACGAAGTCATCAAAGGTAAGAATAAGACACTTTCAAAACTTAAGAAGGCAGCCAAAGAGTCCGAGGGGATTTGGTTGGCAACCGACCTGGACCGCGAAGGCGAAGCCATTGCCTGGTTGCTGGCTGACGCGATGAAAGTTGAGCCTGAGAAAATTAAGCGTGTCGTATTTAATGCGATTACACGAGATGCAATACGGCAGGCATTCGAAAATCCCCGCGAAATCGATGTTGCCAAAGTCAATGCTCAGCAAGCTCGTCGAATCCTTGACAGAATCGTGGGGTATCAGGTTTCCCCGTTGCTATGGAAGAAGGTTGCTGGGGGCCTAAGTGCAGGTCGTGTGCAAAGCGTGGCAGTGCGATTGATTGTTGAGCGTGAACGCGAAATTAAGGCTCATGTCCCGGACGAAACATGGAATGTAAGTGTGCGCTTAGCGCTTGATCCAACGCAGGCTCCGGAGTTAATTGAGCCGTGGGCTGAATTCATGGCGACTTTGGATGACAAAGGTAAGACGCCAACGATTAAACGCCAGAATGCTTGGTTGGCTGAACATGCAAGTCTGAAGACCGAACTTATTCAGGTTGGAGGAGAAAGATTCAATTTAGGTTGTCCTGCAGAAGCTCCTCAGGATCTGTCGGATCAGATTGCGGCCGTGGCTGAAGCAGTAGGTATGGTCAATGTATCGGTCAACGGTCGTAACAATCCTTCCGGGAAAGGTCCGTCATTAATTGAACGAACGGTGGTGGGCGATGTGGATCCGAATGCTCGTTATTCTATTGATGCGATCCAGACGAAACAAACCAGTAGCCGGCCATATGCTCCTTTCATCACCAGTTCCATGCAGATGTCGGCCTCGAATGCACTTGGATTCACTGCTAGCCGAACGATGAATCTGGCACAACGGCTGTATGAAGGCGTGGCCCTTCCGCAGGAAGGACATGTTGGGTTGATTACGTACATGCGTACGGATGCAACATACATCGCACCGGAAGCTCTCAATTCTGTGCGAGAATATATCTTAAAGGAATTCGGCGAATCGTATCTTCCGGAAAAAGCGAAGTTCTTTGGTTCCACCAATAAAAATGCTCAGGAAGCACACGAGTGTATCCGCCCAACGGATGTTGCTCGTACGCCGGATAAAGTCGCTAAGTCGCTCGAGCCGGATCAATTGAAACTCTATAGGCTCATTTATAACCGCTTTGTGTCATGTCAAATGACGGATGCTAAGTGGGACTCCACTACGGTAACGTTCAAGCGAAGTGATCAAGATACCGGTGCAACGTTGAAAGCGACCGGACGAGTGCTTGCATTTGATGGGTTTTACCGAGTCGCCGGTGTACCTACTGCCAGTGATGAGCAAACTTTGCCGAAGGTTTCCGAAGGTGACGAATCGGCACCATTTAGCGTGGAGCCTGTTCAGAAGTTCTCTTCTCCTCCGCCACGCTATAACGAAGGTTCGCTGGTGAAAAAACTAGAGGAGGAAGGGATCGGGCGGCCGTCCACCTATGCATCCATTATCAAAGTCATTCAGGATCGAAACTATGTTGAGAAAATCACGAACCGCTTTCATGCCACAGACCTCGGCGAAGTTGTGACGGATAAGCTGCTCGAAGGTTTTGAGCAAATAATGAATGTCAGCTATACCCGTGAAATGGAATCCGAACTCGATGCTATCGAAGACGGATCTCGGGAGTGGACAGGCTTTTTGCACAGTTTCTACGGCAAGTTTAAATCAGAATTGGACACGGCATTTGAAAGGATGACGCATGCCAAGGCAGAAACAGAACTTGCCCCTGACGAATACAGATGCCCGGATTGTGGAAAAAGGCTGGAGTATCGTTTCGGTCGTAACGGCCGGTTCCTAAGCTGCGTTGGATTTAGAGTGAAGCCGGAGCCGATTGATATAGCCTGTCCCGGATGTGGTGCTGTGGAAATGGGAGTTAACAAAGGCAAGACTGCCCGCTCGCGGCCATTCTTGACCTGCTTTGAGTGTGAAACCAAGGTCACCTGGTCGAAAGTAAAAGATCATCAGGAGCGGATAGGCAAAATTGCTGCGGGTATGCGAGATGCCTGTAAATATGCGGCTCCGATTGATTCCGAAGGTCGCCCGATTAACCCTGAGCAAACCAATATTGCCTGTCCTAACTGCAATGACCCAATGCTAAAACGAACAGGGCGGTTTGGGCCGTTTCTCAGTTGCACGAAATATCCAGATTGCGATGGCATTGTCAATCTGGACAAAAACGGGACTGTTACCTTACCTAAAGTAGGACCGCTTGAGACGGATCTGGAATGTAGCAAGTGTGACGCCAACTTATACCTGAGAAATGGTGCTCGCGGTCCCTGGCTTGGGTGTTCACGCTATCCTAAATGTCGCGGTCGGGGAGCCTGGAAAGGAATGGAGGATGAAGTGCGGGCTAAGTGGGAAGCGGCCTTGGCACGTCACGAAGAAGAGAATCCGGCGCCGATTATTAAAACCGTGGATGGAGAGATAGTTGAGGCGGGGTATCGTCCCGAAAAACTACGGGAAAATGCTTAATTGATCCTCTTAGTCACCAAGTGGTGTTCCCACAGCGATCGCGGTTGCCGTGGCGTGGCTACGACAATGCGAGAGACTGATGAGGACGTCAGTGATTCCCAGTTCATGACAGATTTCTTCTGCGACTCCGTGAATCGCAATATGCGGTTTACCAGATAGGTCAGTCACAACTTCGATGTCCTTCCATCGTATTCCGCGAGACCAGCCTGTTCCCATCGCTTTGAGAACGGCTTCTTTCACTGCCCAACGCCCTGCATATGACTGGTTGGCACCTTTGCGGCTGCTACAATAGGCGATTTCGTTTTTGGTGTAGACGCGGTTGAGAAAAAGTTCACCATGCTTTTCTATCATCTTGGCAATGCGTAAGCATTCAATGATATCCGTACCTAATCCGATTACGTTCATCGTACCAATCCTGTTGCTTTTTGAACGCGATCTAAGACTTCCCGGCATTTAACGCGAGCTTTGGCTGCTCCGGCATCCAGCACGTCCTGAACGTACCCGGCGTCGCTTTCCATTTCGGCACGTCGTTGCCAGGCGTCACGGAAATAATCCCCAGCAGCTTCTGCAATCTTCTTCTTTACGTCTCCGTATCCAAATCCACCTGCACGGTAAATGTCCGCTAGTTCTTCTCTTTGCTGTTCCGATGCGAATAGGCTGTAGAGTTGGTAAAGATGGTCTTCATCGGGTTGCTTTGGATCCTCCATAGGGCGGGAGTCTGTGGAAATCCGCATGATTTTTTTCTTGATTGCCTTCTCGTCACCAAAGATTTCAATCGTGTTGTCGTAGCTTTTGGACATTTTTTCCCCGTCTGTGCCCGGGACTTTGGCCGATGAGTCGAGTAATTTGGCCTCAGGTAAGACGAAGCAGTCACCGAAGTGATGATTGAAACTCTTGGCAATATCACGAGCTACTTCAATGTGTTGTACCTGATCCTGTCCGACCGGTACGATATTCGAATCGTACCCCAGAATGTCAGCAGCCATTAACACAGGATAGGTGAACAGTCCGGCATCTGCGCTAATACCTCGTTCCTTCTTTTCCTTGTAGGCGTGACAGCGTTCCAGAAGGCCCATAGGCGTACCTGTCATTAATACCCAGGTGAGTTCAGAGATTTCTGATACGTCAGACTGAACAAATAGGGATGCCTGCTCCGGATCTAATCCAAGTGCCAAAAGATCCAATGCCGCTTCGTAAGTCAGTTGTTGCAACAGATCCTTGTCGCGGATTGTTGTTAACGCGTGCAGATTGGCAATGAAATAATACGCTTCATCCGCCGTCTGCAGATCAATGTATTGGCGGATCGCACCGAAGTAATTTCCCCAGTGAAAACGACCTGTTGGTTGGATACCAGAAAGTACTCGCATAGCTTTATTCGTTACTCTTGATTGTTAATCTTGAAACTAACTTTTATTGGAAGTGACCGTGCCCACAACTTCCGAAACACTGCAGGCCCCAAGATGCCTTAGTGCTTCAGGCATTTTTTCCAGAATTCTCATGGTAATGGTTGGATCGTAATAATTGGCCGTTCCAATCTGCACGGCGGAGGCTCCCGCAACCAGAAACTGCATCACATCATCCAGATTCGCAATTCCTCCGATACCAATGATTGGTACGTCTACAGCAGAGGCCACTTGGAAAACGCACCGAAGTGAAACCGGTTTGATCGCGGGGCCGCTGAGGCCGCCAACATCATTTCCTAAGATCGGCCTCCTTTTTTTCCAGTCAATCGCCATTCCAAGAAGAGTGTTGGTTAGGCATACAGCGTCGGCACCACCCCGAGCGGCAGCATCAGCAATGTCCACCACGCTTGTGACGTTAGGCGTTAATTTGGCGAGGATTGGTAAATCACAGCTATCGCGTACAACTCGTACCACCTGCTCGCATAGGGTAGGGTTACTGCCAAAATCGACGCCATGTGCCACATTGGGACACGAGATGTTAAGCTCCAGAGCGTCAACTCCTCCCTGTTTAGCCAGTCGAGAGGCAAGTGAAACATAGTCGTCCGCACTTGAACCGGCAATGCTGACGATTAAAGGAGCGGGTTGTTGGGAAAGGTACGGAAGATGATGGTCGATAAATGCGTCAATGCCATCGTTATCCAAACCAATTGAATTTAGTAGTCCGGATGAGGTTTCCACTGTACGGTTGGGGGCATTGCCAACCCGCATCTCTGTTGTAATTGTTTTGGGGACAATCCCACCCAACCGCGATAGATCAACAATCTTTTCCATTTCGCGGGCATAACCAAAGGTACCCGAGGCAACCAGGATTGGATTGGGAAGTGAGAGCCGGCCTAGTTGAACCTGCAGATTGGAATCAGTTGGAGTTTCAGTCACATTTACAGCCCACGAAAAAACGATGCCAGGTTAGATAATACCCTAAAAGGTAATCTAACCTGACATCGCAGGTTTCTCAATTATGGCAATCAGAGTTTCATCGGCTATCCAAGTAACCGACGGCATTCCGCGCTGATGTAAGCCGGCAGGCCTACGGCGACGCTTCAAGTACCAATGGCTGTTAAATAACACCGCCATGGACACGCTGAGGAGCCATGTGGTCCGGTTGGTCCATATGCCAGAACCGTTCCCAAAAGTTCAAAATCTGCCGTTGGTTTTCAGATGTAAAGATTAATTGCTGAGTACGACGGGCGCGATCCCCTGAAAATGCAGGGATAATACAGCCAACGCTGGTGCTAAGTGCGGCGAAAACTAATACGGCGTAAAACATGCGTCGCATTGTAAATCCTCCTTGAAGGTCGTGAGCTA
>PBCP01000057.1 GCA_002717145.1 Planctomycetaceae bacterium
CGATCTTGCGAACCCGGGATACGATATCCCTTTAGTCGCCCTGAATCAAACCATTTACTAACTGTGCGCGGGGCCACTTTACAGATCTTGGCAACCTGTCCAGTTGTGAAGACCTTCATTTCGGCACTCCAATTCTCTCTCGATGACTTTTGTGTTGAACACCCGCAGGTGCCCTGACCCCTGACTTGCAGTTGGCTTGCGATTTATTGTGGGGGAACAAATCACGACAAATCACTGGGATGGGGTACTTATAAACTCGCTTCCTTGTATGGTTGCTGTCTGCCTGAATCCATCCGGACAAACAACGAAAACCAATTCAATCAAATCTCTTACCTCTCACTGCGGTCGTGCTCTAACGTGCTAGGACTATTCAGTGACAGTGTCAGTTCAATGATGAACCGGAGTACTTCGGCGTAAGTACGTAATGGGAGAACCTTGAAGAACATGACATGAACGGGTCGTTGTCATATCGCATTCTCTCCTGGTGTTGAGATAAACACCCAGAAGATCCCCCCCGAAAGGCCTCTGGTGGGTTTGTTTTTACTCGAATAACAACTATCCGAGAATTAACAAAGATGACCTCTCAAAGTTATTTGTCGATTGTTCCGGGGGTAATACTTTAGAAAGTTCCGCAATACATGCGGCTTTGTTGGGTGATTCCTATAAAAACAGCCGCACGTGTTATGCTTATTACGACAAATTCCCCTAGAAAAACACCTGTTCGTGTTATGAAAACTCTAACTATCAGTCCTAAGAATGAGTTTCAGAAAAAGCAGGGAAAAGAAAAAGAGATTAGCAGTTAGGAAAACTTCAACGGCTGGAAACGTCGGTCGGATTACTACTGACCGCCTGCTTTGCTCCAATCCTTGCGTTGTCGTGAGCTGGGAACGCCCATCTTCTTTCGATATTTAGTGACCGTTCTCCGGGCAACTGAAAGCCCAAATTGTTTCAGACGACGAACCAATTCGTCGTCACTATGCGGTTTGGCCTTGTCTTCCTGATCGATAATTTCCTGAAGCTTGGTGCGAATATTGTCCCACGCCACATCCTCACCATCATCACCGGTTGTACCTCCGACAAAGAAGCCCCGTAAAGGAAAAATCCCTCTTGGAGTCTGGATCCACTTATCATCCACTGCCCTGCTTACGGTCGTCACGTGTACACCGACCTGATCCGCAATCTGTTGCATCTTTAATGGGATAATTGCCTCAAGTCCGTCGTCAATTACCCGGTATTGATGATCCACAATCGCCTGAGAAACTTTTAGTAATGTAGCCTGACGCTGATAGATCGCATCTATGAGCCACTGAGCCCCGTTAAGTTTACGTCGTAAGAACTCTTTCTCCTCTTTATTGGCGTCGTTCGCCTTCAGCCGACGACGGTAATAATCACTAATACACAACTGAGGAATATCACGCTCTTCAACAGACACGACATAACGCCCATCATCTTCTTGATGGACAAACAGATCCGGCACGACTGAGATGACAGGTTTTTCCACAAAGCTTGCTGCCGGTTTGGGATTGAGCTGCCTTAACTCTTCCCAAATTAACTGAATATCTTCAATGCTAAGCCCAGTTTGTTTTTGAATCACGGGCAACCGATTATGTTCAAGGTCCTCCAGGTGATTCGTGATCAAAAGATGCAGTTCTCGATAAAACGGGTGTTCCACCGATATTTGAAGCAACAGACATTCTTCGAGATTTCTGGCAGCAACACCGATTGGGTCAAGCTGCTGCAATACAAACAAAGCCTGTTGGGCAAGCTCAAGTTGCTGTTGATCCAAATCGTTTCGCAGCAAACTTTCAAGCGGAATCGTCAAGTAACCTCCACCTTCGGAGTCGAGCGTAGAGGCTATTCGTTCAGCCATGGAAAACAATTCGTCTTCAAGTTCCAATTCTCGCAATTGCAATACAAGATGTTCATACAGCGTGATGCCACGTTGCGAGATATTTGCCATCGTGTCGTGATAGCGGTCCGAAAATTCCTGGACCCGATTCACACTGGTTCTGGGGAGTTCATCGAAATAATCTGGAATTTCTTGATCCAGATCATCCAGGCGTTCAAAATCTTCCGCATTGTTGGAGTCTTCGTCGACTATGAGTTCCTGCTCGCCCTCATCCTGAGTGGACTGCTCGGCTGCCGCTAACGCTTCGGCCCCCTCCAACTCAAGCTGCTCCTGCTCAAGTTCTTCAAGAACTGGGTTTTCAGTCATTTCCTGATCAATTCGCTCTTGCAATTCCAACACTGGCAATTGCAGAATCTCCATCGACTGGATCATTCTGGGAGCCAGCTTTTGAATCTGTTTCTGAGATGTGAATTGTCCCAGCGAAAACCGCATTGATCTGTCTGTCTAAGGTCCCTACCTGAATCGCGAGTCGATGAAAACTAGCATAAACAACCGTTTATTAATACTTTTGTCTACCTGCGATTGCATCTGCAAGTATTTCTTTGTTCGTAAATTCGAGAATGCTTCCAGTTGTGATGCCACGAGCCAAACGTGTAATAGCGACATCGTAATTACTGAGAAGATTGGAGATATGCAAAGCCGTACCATCGCCCTCCACTGTCGGATTGGTCGCCATGATTACTTCTCTAATCTCCCCCTTACGCACGCGGTCGACGAGCGGATCAATCGTAAGTTGTTCCGGGCCAATGCCTTCCAAAGGGGCAATTCTTCCCAGTAGCACATGGTACAAACCGTTAAAAACTCCGGCCTGTTCAAGCGACATCAAATCGCGTGGTTGCTCAACAATACAAAGAGTCACCTGGTCACGACGGGTATCTTCACAAATAGTGCAAACCTCACTTTCAGCCAAATTGAAGCAGATACTGCAGAAACGAACATTTTCACGAACGTTTCTGATGGCATCTGCGAAGGCTATTGCTTCTGTTTTGTTTACACGCAATAAATGATAAGCCAGTCTTTCTGCAGTCTTACGGCCAATCCCGGGAAGCTTAGAAAGCTGGGAAATCAATTCTGTTACGGATTCAGATAACTGTGCCACGCTAAATGCTTTCTAATCTGCCTGTTGACCGAACTGCTCTAACGCCTGCTCAAGACCAGGAATATTCATGCCCGCCGTCATTTCCTGAGTCAACCTAGCATGCACTTCTTTTGTTTTCTCTCTAGCGACATTAGCCGCAGCCCTAACCAAGTCTTCCATCAATTCAGCATCCTCTTTTTCGAACAATACCGGATCGATGGTAACCTGAATAATCTCGCCAAGCCCGTTCATTTCAATCCGGACCAAACCAGCACCTGACTCGCCTGTTACCCTTTCTGCTTCAAGCTTTTGATTTACTTCTTCAAGCTTGCCCCCCATTTGCTGAGCCTGTTTCATCATGGAAGCAAAATTGCCAAGTGACTTAAACATGTTTTATTACCCAATTCCCCTGGTAGAATTTGATCCAACTACCCAACAACTTTCTTACAAAAATGCACTAGGCATATCACCCAGTAACATTTTCATTCACCGAAACTAGTGTTTATTGACGCTGGCGAGGATGGTCCACTCGAACCACTTCGGCTCCGAACGTTTCCATAGCCTGTTGCACCATCGGGTGCTGCTCAGCTTCACGTCGTCGTTGCCGCGTCGTCTTAACTCCAGTGGCTTGCTCAACCGTTTGAGGCTGAGAAGTTTCCGGAAGCAGTTCAAACGTCACACGGAAGCGACTACCGGTCGTACGGTAAAGTTCATCTTCCAGTTTAGTGCGACGCTCAGGACGCTCGCACGCGTCTTTTTGGAAAGTATAGTGGGAAGGAAATTTCACGACCAGATGGTTTGGCACGGAAATTGCTACCGTCTCAGCAGATTGTAGCGTGCTAGCGGTCAAATCGTCCAGGTTTTGACATATGCGATCCCAAACAGCGAGGACGTTTTGATTCGTAACCGTCAGTAATCGCTCTGGCTGAACCTCTGAGTCCGAAGGCGTTTCTGCCGATTCCAGATTACCTGAGGGCTGTTGTTCTATTACCGAATCCTGAACAGGCACTGGATTCCCGGGAACTCCAAACTGCTCGGATAAATCCGGCTCCACGGCGCCAGATACATCCTCCTGAGCAGGAATCCGCGAATCCGAAAATGGCGGCTCTTCCTTGGTTATCGAGAGGGAATCTACTGTTGCCGAAACGGGCTCCGAGGCATCCACTAGCTGGTCTGCCACGCCGAATCCAGGATTCAAGTCCGCGCCTGATGAATGTGCGGGCGATGTTACGTCATTTTTTTTTTGAACGTCACCAACGATTGACGCTCTGCGCCCGGGGGCGATTACCAGGCCACTACGGGCAAAATCCTTCATCTGTGGACTTTGGAGTACATCAAGCCATTCTTCGATTCTGTCGAGCTCTTCTAGACTGGCTAAACGTACAATGGTCGTTTCCACCAGTATTTTGACTTTAGTTGTCGACTGCACACGCCGTAACATTTCTTGCATTACTTCCATGGAGGCCAGGAGCGTATGCTTCCCAAAATCTTCAGCGATTCTCTGAACCCTTGAGAATTCATCTAATTGAGTAAACTGCATCAGGTCCGCGGAACACCCTACACTTGCCGATAGCAAGTCTCGATAGATTCCCAAAATTTGCTCTGCCAATCGTTCCGGTTCAGTTCCGATTCTCCAAAATTCACTTAGAATACCGAGAGCTCTGCCAGCATCTCGTGTCACCAGTGACTCAAGTAAGTCGAGCAGTTTACCGCTATCAGTCGTCCCCAATAACTGATGCACATCGTCAACCGTAATCGTGCCCGTGCAAAAAGACAGGAGTTGTTCTAGCAACGACTGACTATCACGTAGTGAGCCATAGGCCCTACGTGCAAGCATGGAAACTGCCGCATCGTCAGCCTCTCGATTCTCTGAATCGAGAATAAATTTCAAACGATCAAAAATCTTCGTTTCTTCAACCGTAGATAAATCAAATCTTTGACATCGTGATAGCACGGTGATCGGGAGTTTATCCGGGTCCGTGGTGCAAAACATAAACTTCACATGTTCAGGCGGTTCTTCTAGCGTTTTTAACAACGCATTGAAGGCACTCTTGGTAAGCATGTGAACTTCGTCAATGATATAGATCTTAAAGCGACAACGAGCCGGACGAACGGTACAATTGTCACGCAATTCACGAATATTTTCGACAGAATTATTACTGGCACCATCTATTTCGATGACGTCCACATCGGCATCTGATGAAATATCGATACAGATATCACATCGATTGCAAGGTGTCATCGTTGGGCCCAAATCGCAATTCAGGGCCTTCGCAAAGATTCTAGCCGTTGTCGTCTTTCCCGTGCCTCGTGGACCTGCAAACAAATAAGCATGTCCAATACGATTCGTTTCAATGGCATTGGCTAACGCTTTGCGAACGTATTCCTGACCGACGAGCTCTTCGAAAGTTTGAGGTCGATAGCGTCGAGCTATAACGACATAGCCGTCGTTCTCAGGCGAAGCAGCGTGACTAACGCCTGGCACTGAATTGGCATCTTCATGATCCATCATCACGTCGCAACTATACATCCTGGGTTGACGGGGTGGGTGGCATCGCCAGCTTGATTGTCGCACTATGGTACTCGCACAAGAGTACCCCGTTTAGAGCTGCTCCGGTTAAGGCCTGACTCGGTTCACGGCTCCCCCTTGCGAGCACCATAGTGCGACACTCAAGCTGGCAGGAGATTTACCACTATTTCAATTCTCAGCATTATCCACTCAAACATCAAGTGCTTAACCGATAGGAATCTGCTCGAATTAAGCATAGTTTTCATGAGTTTGAAGGAGTTATTGAAATTTCCAAGCGGCTATACGATCGGATCGAATCCCAGACTTCTACGAATGAGGGAAATTTGCCCTGAATGCAAGCCTTCGTGCCAGACAGCCGTTTCGAAAACAGAGGCATTATCCGGCATAAATTCCGGGGCACCGTCAGGAGTCGCCTGTGCCAGCTGTTCGTCTGACATTTCTTTCAGTGCTTGCAGCAACTTTTTGCGTCGGTCTGCCATAAACCTCAGGACACTCTCGACGGATGGGTAACTGGAAGGATCTTCGGAAGGCTGACTGCCCAAGCCAAAGAGAGTTCCATACTGATCATTCGCTTCACACAAATCGGGACGAACCAAAGACAACATAAAGTTATCGGTCGTGCCCATATGCCCGGCAAACCACAATGCATGGTTCCCGCCCTGATGTAACTGGTGCGTCCATGACGCCGGAGTTTCAAAGTCTTTCAGTAATTTATTACTGAAAGACCGAGCGGAATTCAGTTGATTTAGCAAGCGGGATTTCTGAGACATCAATAAACTCTTTCTACTGTAATTTTAACCAACAACCTGTTCTACCAGTATGCGGCTAGCCAGATCCGACGAAAGATTGCAACAAGGACCTGCATTGACAGACAGCTGAAATAGATCATTTTCTGTGGCTAGTACTTCGATGGTTGCACCGATCTCTATTCCCTCTTCAGTCAGTCGTTTTAAAAACTCAGACGACTGATCCAAAACTCGTACGACTCTTACCGAATCTCCAATACGCATAACATTTAATAACGAACCATTGGCTTGTCTAACCGTTCCATCTGCCTTAGGAATAGGGTCCCCATGCGGGTCAAAATCCGGACTCCCTAAAAAGGAGTCAATTCGGTCAACCAACAGGTCACTAACCGCATGCTCCATATTCTCAGCTTCTTCATGGACCTCATCCCAGGACAAATCGAGAGTACGCACTAAAAACAGTTCGATGAGCCTATGACGTCGCAGCACACGCAGGGCCAGTGCCGTTCCTGAAGGCGTAAGAAGCACGCCTTCATAGGGCTGGTATGAAGCCAGCCCCGAATCGGAAAGCGTTTTCATCATGCTAGTGACTGTGCCGGGCAATACTCCCAAGGCCTGAGCCAGCTGTCCTGTTGCCGCCGACTTATCCTGTTGACGGGAACAAATTTCATAGATCGTTTTTACATAGTTTTCTATGGTTAGGCTCGGCAACCGCTAGTCCTCCACTGGGGCCAATCAGACAAACGTATAAAGCTGCTCTACAGCTGCTTCATTTTAAGATACACTCTTTTCAACAGACTTAAAGTTTTCCTATCCCCGTTCATGTCGGAATTCACGAAAACTACAAGTAGCGGCTATGATGAATATAGCCGCTTCGCCAGTAAATCCTATCGTACCGCATTCCATTCTCCCCAACAGGACCACCATGGTGAATTTGAACGATCGAGCAAAATACATAGCTGATACACTGATTGACCTAGCTGACGACTTTAAGATCCGCTCGTCCTTTAGTCCCCAGGGAGTAAGCTTGATCGACCTCGGTGTTTCAGTGATTGGCGGACTGGAAGCCGGACGCCTGTTAGCAGAAACCTGCCTGGCTGGTCTGGGACATGTATCCTATGTACCCAGTGCCGATATTATCCCGACAACATCGGCTGTGCAGATTGACACCGACCACCCTGTTGAGGCCTGTATGGCGAGTCAATATGCAGGTTGGCAACTGCAAACCGATGATTTCTTTGGCATGGGTAGCGGAGCAATGCGAGCAGCCGCTGGCAGGGAAGAACTTTTTAATGACATCGGATATACCGAAAAGGCTAGCCAAGTTGTGGGAATCATCGAAACGGCAAAGCCACCAACTGAATCTGTTTGCAAAGTAATTGCAGAAGCCTGCGGTGTAACTCCCAACAAATTAACTCTGGCCTTTGCCCCTACAGCTAGTTTGGCAGGCACGGTACAAGTCGTCGCTCGGTCTTTGGAAACAGCATTACACAAATTGCATGAACTAGGGTTTAATCTGGCTCGTGTTGAATCAGGAACAGGCATTGCTCCGCTTCCTCCTGTCGCTGCAGATGATCTAGCCGGCATCGGGAGAACCAATGATGCAATCCTTTATGGCGGTGAAGTGACGATCTGGGTCACCGGAGATGACAAAAGTATCGAATCCATTGGAAGTATAATTCCAAGTAAGGCGTCAAAAGACTATGGCAAACCGTTTATCGAAATATTCAAAGAGTACGATCATGACTTCTATAAGATTGACCCTCATCTGTTTAGCCCGGCTGTCATCAATATCAACAATCTCGAAACTGGTAGTTGCTACCGGTTCGGCGAACTAAACCCCGTCGTGCTCAGCCGGTCCTTCGGCCTTGAATAATCCTTTCACTCTAACTTGTGTTATCACGAGTAGTTCACCCATAAAATATGAAGATCGCCGTTCTTGGAAATCCGCACTCATGGTACCTAAAAGATCTTCAGCGCGCTGCTGACGTTTCTGAAGCGACCACGGTGCGCTACAGTCCATTACCTTTTTCCACCATTAGGGCCGGAGTTCGCGAAGGGGGCAACAATGATTTAAGTTCGGCAGAGCAGGCATTTGACCAATTCGACGCTGTACTGATTCGTACGATGCCACCGGGTTCACTGGAACAGGTTATATTTCGAATGAATGCCCTGCATCTATACGAACGTTCCGGAGGCCTTGTTCTCAATTGTGCGAGGTCCATCGAAATCGCAGTCGACAAATATCTCAGCCTAGGCTTGCTTGCTCATGAGAATTTACCAGTCCCTGAGACGATCGTTTGCCAAACTGCTGACGATGCCATGATTGCTTTCGAGCAATTGGGTGGCGACGCCGTCGTTAAGCCTGTATTTGGCGGAGAAGGCCGGGGCATCACGCGGATTTCTGACCCGCCACTGGCTATCCGCGCATTTCGGATGCTGGAACAACTGGAAGGAGTGATTTATCTGCAGCGATTTATTGCTCACAACGGCTCCGACATAAGGGTATTTGTGCTCGGCGAAAAAACGTTTTGTATGCGGCGGGCAAATAAAAATGACTGGCGCACGAACATCTCGCTGGGTGGAATTCCTCAGCTTTACGAGGCTCCGGCCAATGTACTGAAAATGGCAAGACGGGCCGCCGCTGTCGTGCAGGCCGAAATCGCAGGTGTTGACATCGTCTTCACAGAGCAAGGACGTCCTATCATTCTGGAAGTGAATGCCGTGCCGGGCTGGCGAGCACTGGCAGAGGTCACCAGCGTCGACATAGGTTTGGAAGTCACTCATTTTTTGGCAGATCGCATTAACAGGCATCGCCAGCAGGCAATTACTACTTCAAAAAACATCCATAGTTAGATCACATGAACGTCGCGGAATTTTTACAACTTCAGGCACGTGAACGGCCTGATGCGATCGCCATCGCGGAACCGATCAAAGGTCGTTGGGCAAACCGCAAGCTGCCATTGAAGCAACGCTACCGTTGCTTAACATTTCAAGAACTTGATGACGACAGTTCCCGACTCGCTGCTGGCTTACATGCCATGGGAATCGAACAAGGTACCCGGCTTGCTCTCATGATTCCACCAGGGTGTGAATTTGTATCCTGGGTATTCGCAATGTTCAAGGCCGGCATGGTGTCTGTTTTAATTGATCCAGGCATGGGGCACAAAAACATGATTGATTGCCTCCAACGCGTTGAAACCGAAGGATTTATCGGCATTAGTTTAGTACAGGCTGCCAGAACACTTCTACGCAGCAAGTTCCCTGCCGCTAAAAAAAATGTTACTGTTGGGCGACGTTGGTTCTGGCGAGGACCGACGGCCAATCAGTTAAGAAGAACAGAGGTCGGAGAATTTGAATGCTTTAAACCGCATCCTACCGATCCGGCGGCTATCATCTTTACCACCGGTAGCACCGGCCCCCCCAAAGGTGTCCATTACTGTCATCAAAATTTCTACCATCAGGTTTTACAAATCCAGCAGCAATACGGCATCGAAGCTGGTGAAAAAGACCTACCGGCCTTTCCATTGTTTGGCCTTTTTAATGCAGCCATGGGGGTGGCTACCATTATTCCGAAAATGGATCCCACCAAGCCAGCGACCGTCAATCCGGAACACATCATCATTCCTATTCAGGATTGGAAAGTAACTCAATCCTTTGGGTCGCCCGCTTTATGGGAAACCGTGGGACGGTACTGTTCCGAAAATCATGTCCGTTTACCTTCCTTAAAACGGATCCTTTCTGCAGGAGCTCCCGTCCCACCCCGAGTACTCAGACGAATGCGTCAAGCCATGGCAGAAGATGGAGACATGCATACGCCATATGGTGCGACCGAATCGTTGCCAGTCGCCACTATTAGTGCAACCGAAGTCCTGAATGAAACAGCCCAAAAAACCGCCGCTGGTCGGGGAACGTGTGTTGGTTCCAGATTCTCCGGGATTCAGTGGCGTGTCATTCAAATCACGGATTCGCCAATCAGCGATCTGGAGGAGACCACCGAAGTAGCCGTCGGCGAGATTGGTGAACTCATTGTTCAGGGACCGGTCGTTACCTCACACTACGTTACCCATGCCGAGGAAACCAAACTCCACAAAATTCCGGATGGCGAAACATTTTGGCATCGCATGGGAGACGTTGGGTATTTTGATTCGTCCGGACGCTTTTGGTTCTGCGGACGCAAAGGACATCGTGTCCAACTTCCGAATCAAACGCTTTTTACAATTCCCACGGAAGCAATTATCAATCAACACTCTCGAGTGTATCGCTGTGCAGTGGTAACTGTCATGTGCCGTGGAACAGCAGAAGCAGCCGTCGTGATTGAATGCTGGCCTGAACACAGAACGACTTCACGTGCCGACGAACAACAACTACTTGATGAGATCAAACGTCTAGCAGCGGAAAACCCCTTAACCTCATCGATCACTCATTTCCTGCTGCGTGATGCTCTACCTGTAGATATTCGGCACAACGCCAAGATCTTTCGTGAGAAACTTTCCATTTGGGCGCAGGAAAAAATTGGCTTGTAGATACTACATATCAAAACGGCGTTGGAATTTACGACTAATTATCCCGATAATGACTAATAGCCTTAGCGTGAATCTCTAAACGGCAAGATTCCAATCTAAGCATGAGTTTGTTGGACTTAAGGTATAGTCATGGCGTCAAAGTGGTATTACAGAATTGGTGATGATAAAAACGGCCCCATCGAGTCAAAGGCTTTGAAGCTACTGGCCGAGGTTGGGCAAATCACTCCAAATACGTTAGTACAAAAAGAAGGTGCTAAAAGCTGGGCAGAAGCCTCGCGTGTAAAAGGTCTGTTTACCTCTTCAACAACTGACACCGTTAATCCACCTCCAATTCTGGGTGAAGGCGATTCGAATGAACCGCCAGTCATTCCGGTTGCGACAGAATTTGCTTATAAAGTGAAACCTTCCAAGCCCGTTCCTGTCGCTGCTGGAGTTTCTGAACCACCACCGATGGTCGCTCCCGCTGTCATTACTCATGCCGAAGGTGGTGAAAGCCACAAAGAGTTTTTGGAGCACAAGCGTCGCCGCCGAAGCAACATGCCTCTCCTGTTTACCTTGCTAGGCATCTTTGTCGTCACTGGCGTCGGTGGCACGTTGTATTATAATTTCGAATCGGATTCGCCAGCGGTCACACCAACAACGTCGACAGCCTCCAATTCACAGGTCGCATCGGCTTGGCCTGTTATTGAGGAACCTGCGAAGAGCAACGGTCCGGAGCAACAGGTTTTTCTAAGCATTCGCTCCTTTAGCGACGCCTCCAGAGCTCGAATGCGACTTGCCGACGGTCAGGTCCAACTCCGAATCATCGAAGTTTGGCTGTCTAAATCAGAAAAGAAGGTAGATGGCAAAACAATGCCGTCGGAACTCACGATGAATGTTTTACTGGAAACTGAGAACCTCGACGCTACAAATACGTTTATCCTTAATCGTGAATCATCCGTTCACGCCGGCGACGATCACCTGAATCCTTATGTCGCATTGGCTCAAAATGGAACGGACGAATTCCTTTCACTCCAACAAACATTAAAAACCCAAACCATTCCACCAGGTGGAAAAATCTCAGAGACATTGTCATTTGTTCTGAATTCAGGAGAATTGCAGCAGTTTAAGCTAGCGATTCCATTGGCCTGGTTTAGACAAACTGGTTACACCGGATACTCAATTCCGGATGTAATGATTGCCGATGCTCCATCGGTTGCTTCCGTTGCTCAGATACCTGTAACGCAGCGAGACAAAAACGTCATTGAGGAGGTTCCCGGCAACCCGATCGTAGGACAGGCCCAATCATCCAAAACAAGTGACGACTTAAATACCAAGGAAGCGGTCGCCGACACTAAGCCAAAAGAAAATGATAATGGCGGCAAACTACCGCCACCTCCTGATTTTGGCATTCCTAACAAACCTGATGGAGAAAATGGCGATCAACCTGATGACTTCAACTCGCTACAGAAAAGTATCAAGGCAAGTTTGAATCCGGGCGAGTCAGAGCAGAATGCGACTCAGCAAGCCAATGCTTCTGAGTCGACTAGTCCTGCCGAACCGGTCTTCAAGTAAAGGGCGGTCATCGTGAAGGTTCTTGTCACCGGTGCGGGTGGTTTTCTAGGTAGCCACATCACGCGTCAATTGCTAGAAGCAGGATATGAAGTCCGCGGATTCAGCCGAGGTAAGTATCCCAATCTAGAAGCATTAGGAGTTCACTGGGTTCATGGAGACCTCCGACAATCGGAAGATGTCAACGAAGCATGTCGGGGTATGGATGCCGTAATCCATGCGGCTGCCGTGCCTGGAATCTGGGGCACCTGGAACCATTATCACAGTATCAACACAGTTGGTAGCCGAAATGTACTTCAGGCAATCCGAGAACACCACATACCGTATCTGGTATACACTAGCAGCCCAAGCGTCACGTTTGGAGGCGATGATCAATCCGGAATCCCGGAAGACGTACCCTATCCTGAGAAGTGGCTCTGCCACTATCCGCACACCAAAGCATTGGCCGAGCAGGAAATACTGGCGGCACATAGCCCGGGGCAACTGGCCACGTGTGCCTTGCGACCTCATTTAATTTGGGGCGAGGACGACCCTCATCTGATTCCCCGACTAATTGAGCGAGGCAAGGCCGGTAAACTGCGAATCGTCGGCGACGGAGACAATCTTATTGATATGGTGCACGTGAAGAACGCTGCTCATGCTCACCTGTGTGCCTTAAAAGCATTACAGCATTCTGACGATGCCGGAGGCCTTGCTTACTGGATTTCCCAACAGACTCCCGTGAATTGCTGGCATTGGATCAACGAGATTCTCGAATATGCCGGCGTAGCTCCTGTAACAAAACGAATAAGTTTTAAAGCGGCTTATCGGGCCGGGGCCTTTTTAGAAACACTGTTTGCCTTACTAAGGATTAAATCCGAGCCGCGTATGACTCGGTTTCTTGCACTTCAACTTTCTGCAGATCATTATTTTGATAACACGCGGGCTCAAAACCTCTTGGGCTATCGACCGTTACTAACAACAACGGATGCGATGGCTCAACTGAAGTCTGCCTTGAATTCGTAAGAACGAAAATGGGGCATAGATTGCACTGTTGACCTGCTTGCAAAACCTCCGTGGTACCGATAGCTTTAATTGTCTAGAGGTTAGATTATATTCCCGTATATACCCGCGAGTTTTCTGCAGAGGCAATGATGGCCCTCACGCATCACCAATACACACCGCCAGCCCTTCCAAGAATCGTCCTGACAGGCATTGGATTGACGTCGCCGAATGGGAATGATTTGGCGAGCCATCGTTCAAGCTTATTGGCTGGGAAAAGTGGTGTGCAGGATTATGAGATCAGATATGTTGGTAAAACACTGGCAGGTATCTGCGATTATGATGCTTTGAAATACCAGAATCGCCGAGAAGTTCGGCGTGGTACTCGGGCAGGAAGTATTGCGATATATAGCTGTAATGAAGCCGTAGTCAACAGTGGCATCGACTGGGAAAATATCGACAAATCCCGAGTTGGCGTCTATCTAGGTGTGACCGAGCATGGTAACGTCGAAACCGAAAATGAAGTCTATGAACTGAGTCAGTTTGATTACGATGTGAGTGTTTGGAATCACTTCCACAATCCGCGTACAGTGGCCAACAACGCAGCTGGCGAAGCTGCACTCAATATGGGTATAACCGGCCCGCACTATACGCTTGGAGCCGCCTGTGCGGCCGGCAACAACGGGCTTATTCAGGGTGCACAGATGCTGCAGCTGGGACAATGCGATTTTGCATTAGCCGGAGGAGTTTCAGAATCTATCCACACGTTTGGTATTTTTGCCAGTTTTAAGAGTCAGGGGGCTCTGGCGGACCATACAGACCCCGCGAAGGCATCAAGACCGTTTGACGTAGACCGTAACGGAATCGTTCCTTCAGAAGGCGGTTGTGTTTATACCTTAGAGCGACTCGACGACGCGTTAGCACGCGGAGCTCATATCTATGGCGAGATTGTCGGACACAGCATCAACACGGACGCTACTGACTACGTACTTCCAAATCCTGAACGTCAGTCTCAGTGCATTCAGCAGGCTTTGAAAATGGCGGGGATTACGCCGCAGGATGTCGACATCCTAAGCACTCATGCAACTGGCACTACGAGCGGCGATATTCAGGAAGTTAGCGCCTTGCGAAAAGTATTCGATAATAGTTGCAAAGTCAGCATCAATAATACGAAGAGTTTCATTGGGCATTGTATGGGGGCAGCCGGAGCGTTGGAGCTTGCAGGTAACCTGCCATCGTTTAACGATAACGTTTGCCACCCAACGATAAATGTTGATAATCTGGACGACGAATGTGCCATTAAGGGTTTGGTGCTTAACGAATCCAAACAACTCGACAATGTGCAGTACATTGTCAATAACTCGTTCGGAATGCTCGGGATCAATGCAACCGTTGTCATTCGCAAGTTCGACGAATAGGACGAGGAAGCAAAGATCTAGCGGACGCTTTGATTCTCGGTTTCGCACTTCCATAATTCTCAATTGGAATTTCATCGTTCATTTTTTTCCTTTCTGGCTTGAAAAACAGGCTTCTAAACAACCTCCGTCAATCGCTGTGACGAAGGAAACCTTACGATTCGGACTCGAATTTATATAAATTGTCTGCTGAATCCTGTTTGATGTGCCTCTATCAACTTGTAAACCGAGAAATGCACCACTATGTTTTCTGAGCAAAACACTGTAAATTTATGGTTTGCCCACAGGACTTTTAAGTTCTGTAATTAAAGATTCACCCGAGAACTTGGAGCTATTCCGGAATGACCCCTGTAGAAATACGTGCTGCCATTATCGATATCTTGGAAACTATCGCTCCGGACGAAGATTTATCTAATCTGGATGATGCAAAAGAATTTCGCGACCAAATGGAACTCGACAGTATGGATTTTCTAGATATCGTGATGGAACTCCGTAAACGTTACCGAGTTCAGGTCCCCGAAGAAGATTACGAGAACCTAGTCAGTATGGCGTCGACGGTCAGTTATCTTGAACCCAAAATGGCTGATATCCCGGCAGAATAGTGTACGATTCCATCATTATTGGCGCAGGCATGTCTGGCTTAGCAGCCGGCATTCGAGCCGCATACTACGATCAAAAGGTATGTGTGCTGGAGCGACACTACACCATAGGAGGGCTCAATTCGTTCTATCGACTGCGTGGCCGCAACTATGATGTTGGTCTTCACGCCGTCACCAACTTTACACCTCCCGGTGCAAAGAAAGGCCCCTTCGCCAGACTACTGCGTCAGTTGCGTATGAAGTGGGATGATTTCGGCCTGTCGCCGCAACTAATGTCTTCGATTTCCTTCCCTGGGATTGAGTTGCAGTTCGATAACAACATTGACCTTTTACGCAGCGAAGTTGCTCGCGAATTCCCGACTCAAATTGACAACTTCGATCGGCTCATTGAGTCACTTGTTGACTATGACGATCTGGAACAAAAGCACTTTGAAACTTCGACCCGTGAAAGACTTGAAGAACTTCTCAGCGATCCGTTGCTAATCGAAATGATACTCTGCCCGATCATGTGGTACGGAAACCCTCGTGAACGCGATATGGACTGGGGACAATTCTGTATCATGTTTCGCAGTCTTTTCCTGGAAGGATTCGCACGACCTTTTGACGGTGTACGTCTGATCTTAAAAAAACTGGTTCGAAAATTCCGAGACCTCGGTGGAGAGCTTAAATTACGAACCGGGGTCAGCAAAATAAAAGTCGAGAATGGACGAGCCATTGGAGTCGTACTTGATTCTGGAGAAGAGCTTACAGGTTCTAACATTCTCAGTTCCGCTGGTGCTGTGGAAACATTCAAGCTTTGTGAAACGAACCAAGATGTTCATGCTCACACGACAGGGCAACTGTCGTTCGTAGAAGCGATTTCGACACTCGACAAATATCCCCGCGAATTGGGACACGATAAGACAATCGTCTTTTTCAATGACTCGGATAAATTCCATTGGGAACGTCCTCTGGATGATTATTGTGATGTACGCACAGGTGTCGTCTGTACTCCTAACAACTACTGCTACGATGAGAAGGATGGAGATTTGCCCGATGGCATCATGCGTGTCACGGCGTTGGCGGACTATGAACGCTGGCGAGAACTTGATAAAGACTGTTATCAGCGGGAAAAGGACAAATGGTTTGAACAAGTCCAAGCATCTGCTACCAGATTTGTCCCTGATTATCGTCCTCACGTAATTGACACTGACATGTTCACGCCACACACTATCCATCGTTTTACCTGGCACGAAAATGGTGCTGTGTACGGTGCAACCAGAAAGTGGCTCGACGGCACTACCGCGATTAAGAATCTTTTCCTTTGCGGTACGGATCAGGGTTTCGTTGGTATCATCGGTTCTATCGTAAGCGGAATCTCGATGGCCAACCAACACCTGCTTGCTCGCTCTTAATTCCGTTATTCACGGTTAGAGGACACTAACAGATCTTAGTATTCCACGCTAAAATAAGCGTTTAATCGGATAGTTCCTATTGCCCTATATACCGCCGACGATATTTCCCTTTAAACCTCACTATTTACCGGTATGCCTCGCGATTTTCTAAAAGACGCAAAAGATAAGTATGACGTCATCGTTATTGGGAGCGGTTTAGCCGGCCTAACGTCTGCTAATATTCTGGGGAGAGCTGGATATGAAGTACTGCTAATTGAGCAGCACTACAAGCTCGGGGGTCTAGCGACCTGGTTCAAGCGTCCTAAAGGTCATATTTTTGATGTCTCGCTTCATGGATTTCCCTACGGCATGCTCAAAAGCTGTCGGCGGTATTGGAATCAGAAGATAGCAGACCGCATTGTTCCTTTACGCGGCGTCCTTTTTGATAATCCTCAATTTACCTTAAAGACGACTTATGATCGGGAAAGCTTTACCGAACTGCTGCAATCCGAATTTGGGGTCACGGAATCAACGGTAAAGGAGTTTTTTGATACCGCGCGAGGAATGAACTTCTATGACGATCAAAAGCTAACGACGAAAGAACTTTTCGAAAGATTCTTTCCAGGACGCAATGATATTACACGCCTTCTAATGGAACCGATCACTTATGCCAATGGTTCCACACTCGAAGACCCCGCCATTACCTACGGTATCGTCTTCAGTAATTTCATGTCCAAAGGTGTCTACACATTTCAGGGTGGGACAGATTTGATGATCGGCCTGATGCAAGAAGAACTGGAAAACAATGGCGTTGATGTTCGTATCAATTGTTCAGCAGATAAGATCAACACCGAAAACGGCAAAGTCAAAAGCGTGACCGTAAACGGTCGAGAAATTCAATGCCGAAGTGTAGTTTCAAATGCCAATCTGTTAACCACCATTTTCAAAATGGTGGGGGAAGAGAAGTTTGACAAAGACTATCTCGAAGATGCTCGGGCTGTTCGTGTCAACAATTCCAGCACGCAGGTTTATATGGCACTGGGACCGGAGGATCATATCGATCGCGATACAGGGGATCTATTGTTTACCTCGACGGCAGACCGTTTTGAAACTGACTTACTCTTAAGTCGTGATGTTACAAGTCGTACGTTTTCTGTGTACTATCCCGATACAAGACCTCACGACAAACGTGAACGTCACTTAATCGTTTCCAGTACAAATGCCCGCTGGGAAGACTGGGCAAATCTGGACGACGAGGCTTACGAGGCGAGTAAAAAGGATCTCATTGAAACCACTCTGGACGCCTTGGAAAAATATCTCCCGAATGCCCGTGAGCGTGTGGTCTTTAGTGAAGCATCCACGCCCCGCACCTTTTACCACTACACCCGCCATTATGAAGGTGCAAGTTTTGGCACGAAGTTTGAAGGTCTTCCTGTGAGCCAGGCTTTGCCGTCTCAAATCACCGGACTCTACCACGCAGGTAGCGTGGGGATCATTATGTCCGGCTGGCTTGGCGCGATAAACTATGGAGTAATCGTTTCCAACGAAGTTGATCAACTACTCATGCAATAACTGATTCAAACCC
>PBCP01000058.1 GCA_002717145.1 Planctomycetaceae bacterium
ATTGGCAGACGCGCGGGATTCAAAATCCCGTGCCCTCACGGGCGTGTGGGTTCGATTCCCACCTCTGGTACTTTCAAAAACGGTCTTTCCCTAGCGGAAAAGGCCGTTTTTCTATTCGTAGACTGAATCGTCCAGTAGCAATCTGTAGATAGTCCCCTGATAGCCGACGATGAATAATTCACCGTCATGATCGACACCAAAAGAGCATGGCTTTTCCGGCACTTTACCAATGATGCGAATGTCCACGAGTTTGCGGTCTTTCTGTGTCATTGCCCAAATCGTCTTTGATTCAAAATCTGCAAAAATGTATTTTCCCACATAAGATGGGCTGCGACTGCCTCGATAAACATACCCGCCCGTTACTGATACTCCGTGTTTGCGACGATAGGCAATAACCGGAGCCGTGAATGTCTCACCTTCGCGTAAATATTGTTTTGAAAAGGGGGTAAAGGCTTCGTAAACATTCCAGCCATGGTTTTCACCTAAACGAGGCATATTGATTTCTTCATATAGATTTTGCCCGATATCCCCAACATACATTTCTTTAGTTTTGGAGTCCCAGCTGAATCTCCACGGCATGCGAAACCCATAGGCCCAGATTTCGGGTAATGCCGACGAGCCGGCATTTCGGAATGGATTATCCCGGGGGATTGCATACGGTTTTCCATGATCCTGATGATCAACGTCGATGCGGAGGATTTTCCCTAAGTGTCGCTTTAAGTTTTGACCGTTTCCAAGCGGATCTTCCTGTGGTCCGCCGTCGCCCGCTCCTATGTAGAGGTAGCCATCCGGTCCGAATGCTAACATTCCTCCCCAGTGCAATACGGTGGGCTGCTCGATCTTGAGAAGGCGTCGTGAGGCACCTCCTGAATCTATGCTTAAATCTGCCACGGCTGTTCGTTCTACGATCACGGGTGAGAAAACGTCGTTTTCACGAACATGGTAATTCAGATAGTACTTTCGATTCTTGAGGAAATCCGGATGAAATGCCAGGCACAAAACCCCTTCATATGTACCCGTGATGGCCTCGTGACTGAGGTCAGCCCAGAGCTCTTTTTTTTCTTCACCTGGAGTGACGGTCAGTTGATAAATACGACGTGTTTTTTGCTCGACAACCATGTACGTATTTTGAGACCCTGGTTTGGCAATGATACATACCGGATGATCAAAGCGATTACCCTCGTCATGTAACGCTTCGACACTAGCTAGTTTGGTCACTTTCTTAAAGCTGTCAGGCATTCCTGGATAAGCAATGCCCTCTTTTTGTTTAAGGGTTGTCAGATATTCAACCAAATCACGAAATTGAGATTCACTGAGCACTTTGTAGAGATCCGCCGGCATAAGCGACGTGGAACTGCGAATTTGTTCATCAATGGTATCCGTCGCAATCTTAACGGTTTCACCCTTGTCATTGATCAACTCGAGGAATTCCAAGGATTGAGACTGCAAAACACCAGTAATAATTTTTCCATCGACCGTTGTTATTGCATGGCTTGCATGATCGGGATGAATTCGAGCACTTGGTTCCAAGACAGACTGAATGATTTGGTTGCGGTCAAATTTATCGCCGATTACTAAAAGGTCAGGACCGGCCTTTACTTCCTTGTTGCCAAGACTATGGCACTTTTTACAGTTCGACTTTTCGGATTCAAAAACGAGCTTTCCTTTGGTAGCGTCACCCGGTTCGTTTGCCGCCGACGTATATCTGGCAACGATTTGTTGGCGATCTTCATCCTGTGCATGTAGTGGTGTGAAAGCAGGAAGCTTGATGAGGGAGAGAACGAGAAGCAGTATGGTAAGGCGCATGAGCAGAAATCTATTAAGTAAGATGAATAGGATCCAGAAGTGATACTTGTAAGAGTAACGCAGATGCGAGCTCAATAAAACAATCCGGGTCGGGCGTCGTTGAGAATTATTCGAGGCTTTGGAGAAGATTTCTCAAATCATCAGAGGCAACATTCCACATGCGTTGCATCATTTCCTGAGCGTCCAGATATTCATAGTTTTCGATATCGCCCACAATCCCATTAAGTGGAGTCCGCGATTCGAGACTCTCTTCAACACGCTTTACAAAGGCTGGTAGGTCCTCAGCTAGCTCAATTGCTTCGTCCATATTCATTTGGCCAGCTTTGATGCCATTGATGTTCTCGGGGAAAATAGTCCGGTCAACCAAAGACGGGGAAATTAATTCCACCAGAGCGGTCTCAACACCTCCGGCATGCTGGTCACCACGCTCGCCTGCAAATTGTATCAGTGGTTCATGTAACCAGCGGAAGCGATAGTTATCGCATTCACTAATCCTCAATCCCTCCTCAATTGCCTGGCGATGAACAAACGAACCGTGGACGTCGACCACGTATATTCCGGAGGGTTGCAACCAATTCATAATGGCATCGGTGTATCCGGCAACATACTGCACAAGTAAACCAGGAGTAATATCGATACTCAAGCCAAATGGAAGACCCCAGGTTAAGTGACCGTATTCCACCGGAGGTGCAAGCATGATTTCAGGAAAGCGACGTTTCAGTTGATCCAGCACGGCATAACTTTGAATCGTATCTGTTGCTAGTGGTAGGTGAGGGCCATGTTCCTCGACCGCGGTGTCCACCGAAAAACATACGACTTTACCGGTCTCAGGAGCTGGCCACTCGTATTTCGGCATTTCAACCACTAACAGATCTGTCTTAAGTGTCTTTCTTTGACCGCTTTCCCAATAATAAGGAAAACAATGACGTATACGCTCCAGAAGATTGGCTTTGAGATCCGGAGTCATTGCTTCGTGATACAGCGGAGGCAGTACAAGCGGTCCCATATCTGCAATCAAGTCAACTGGAGTCCCCAGTGACACGATAGGTAGAACCGGACACTCATACTTAATCTGCTCTTTGAGCTTAGGCAAAGAATAGCTCGCTAGAAATGGGCCATCGTTGATCTTCTCGGGGATACAAAATGAACAGTCAGTCATTTGTGAATTCGTGCCTAATTATTGAGTTGAGCGTTTCCGGCCACCCTGTCGACAGGACCAATTGTTGGTAAAATTGAGTCGTTAACCGCAGCAAAGCATACCACAACAGGTATTATTGATGCCATGCTAGCATGTTGCGGGTGGTACGTACCTGACGAATAACTATACAGGAACAAACAGATGCTCGGTTCACTGGAAATGGCTCCTCCGGATGCGATTCTCGGACTAAATGTAGCTTTCCGAAATGATACAAATCCCAACAAGATCAACCTTGGTGTGGGAGTCTACAAAGATGAATCAGGTAATACGCCTGTTTTGGATTGTGTGAAAAAAGCTGAACAACTCTTACTCGAAAGTGAAACCAGCAAGTCATATCTTGGAATCGATGGCCTGCCCGAATACGGCCCATTAGTTCGCAAAGTTCTTTTTGATGGAATGATCGATGAAGATCGTGCAGTCACGTTGCAAACGCCGGGTGGTACGGGAGCATTACGAGTTGCTGGCGACTTTCTAAGACATAAGGTCGGTGCGTCACGAATCTGGCTCAGTAATCCAACCTGGGCTAACCATAATGGGGTCTTTTCCAGTGCAGGCTTGATAGTAGATTCTTACACTTATCTTGACGGGACAGGCTTAGCACTTGATTTCCAGGGCATGCTTGACAGTATTTCTCAAATCCCTGCTGGTGATGTGATCTGTCTGCATGCTTGTTGTCACAATCCTTCCGGTGTCGATCTGAACTCCGAGCAATGGGAGCAAATTGCCGATGTCTGCAAGGATCGGGGAATTCTTCCGCTAATTGACTTTGCTTATCAGGGGTTTGCTAATGGTTTGCGGGAAGATGCGGCAGCTCTTCGCCTGATTGCTGAAAAGGTCGATGAGTTTCTGGTCTGTAGTAGTTTTTCAAAAAACTTTGGTTTGTATTGTGAACGAATTGGAGCTCTTACCATTGTTGCAGGAAATGAATCGGCGGCGACCGCTGCTTTGAGCCATGCCAAAAAGTCAGTAAGAACCAATTACAGTAATCCACCAAAACATGGCGGAGCAGTTGTTACCACCGTACTTGGTTCTGATGCACTGTTTGCTCAATGGGATGGAGAAGTGGCAGCGATGCGAGATCGCATCAATGGTTTGCGAAAACTTTTTGTCGATACAATGGCAGCTAAAAATAGTCCGGTTGATTTCTCTTTCATCCAGCAGCAACGTGGAATGTTTTCATACACAGGTCTGAATGCAATGCAGGTTGATCAATTGAAGAACGAACATTCCATCTACATTGTTGGTAGCGGACGTATTAATGTCGCCGGATTGAATAGTGGAAATGTCGAGCAGTTATGTGATGCAATTCTCCAGGTGCTGTAAGACTTTCGGGGCTTTCCAGTATCCGGCCTCTGGCAAAGAAAACAGCTTCCGTTAATATTCACCCGCAGTTCGCTTCCTCCTAATCCTCACAATTAGCCTCAGGCGGTGCGGGGTCATTGAAAAACCGCGATTTGGCCTGAACTTCGGG
This sequence comes from Planctomycetaceae bacterium, assembly GCA_002717145.1. Lineage (GTDB taxonomy): Bacteria > Planctomycetota > Planctomycetia > Pirellulales > Pirellulaceae > UBA721. The sequence continues at coordinate 4,476 of PBCP01000058.1, forward strand.
GGTGTGCCCCGGTATTGGCGGTGTTGTATGACTCGTTCCCAATTTATACTGAGAGGGTTGGTAAAACGGAACTTTGTAGGATTCTGAGCGTTTCATACGGAATGCGACATGGGTCTTCAAAATGTTGGATTGATTCAGACTATGAATTTAGAAAAAATTGGCCTGGGAATTCTGCTTCCAATTATTATCTGGATTTTAGCTATCGGCGCGCTCGCCTTAATCAAACCAGCTGTTGTCACTCCGGAAGAAGAAGCGATGGAATCCGTGCCTTTGGTGGATTCTATGCAGGTACGACCTTATACCGACAGATTTGCGATCGAAGCAGATGGAGTCGTGGTTCCGTTTCGTGAGATACAACTTGCATCGCAGGTGAGTGGGCGAATTGAGTACAAATCGGACAACTGTCGAGCCGGACGGAAGATAAAGCAGGGGGAGGAACTGTTTCGGATTGATAGTCAGGATTATGAACTGGCGGTGGAGCAGTTTAAGAGACAGTTGCGTCAGGCAGAGATTGATCTGGAAGATGCGAAGCTCGAGATCGCCAAAGCAACAGACTTATTGAAAATTGCCAATCAGGATTTCGAACTTGCTGCTGCCGAACACGCTCGATTGAAAAAACTGAGAGAGACCAATAATGTCATTTCGATTTCGGATGTCGAACGTGCACAGCGGGCAGAACTGACGGCTCAAAACACGGTTGTTCAATACAACGCTCAGTTGAGCTCTGCTCGACAACGCGAATACAAACTGATCAATAGCAAAGAGTTAACCGAGATTTCACTACAAAAGGCAAATCTGGATCTGGCTCGCACTTCAGTGAAGGCACCGGTGGATGGGGTCATTATTCGCGAGCTCGTAGAGCAAGATTCCTTTGCACAGCCGGGCACTAATTTGGTTACGATCGAAGATACCAAACAGGGAGAAATTCGCGCCAATCTAAAGATGGACGACCTGCTATGGATTCTGGGAGGAACGGAGCGACTTGAAGAATCAGCTGGGGTTACGCTTCCACCGTTAAAGGTGGATGTGAGTTACAAGTTCTCAGGTTCACGCAACCTTACAATTCATTGGGACGGGGTCTTGAATCGCTTTGATGGGCGAGGTCTTGATGCAACCACTCGGACTGTGCCCGTGCGGATCGTGGTTCCCGAACCTGATGCAGAAGGCTTCGGAGACATCGGAGCATTAGTTCGTGGTATGTTCGTCGAGTTGGCGATTGTAGTTGATAAGCAAGAAGGCATGGTACTGCTCCCCAGGCAGAGTCTCACATCGTCTAACGAAGTGTATATTCTGAAACCGACTAAAACCATTGCAGAGCAAACTATTCCAGAAGGACGGTCTGCTGGAATTTATGCAAAGGTGAGTAATATAGTTCCATTGCTGTCGATGGAATTGAATGATGAATATTTTTGGGTAGTGGATACGAATTCTAATGCTCTTACAACAGATTCGATTGTCGTAACTCGTAGGCTGTTCGGAGTGAAAGAAGGATCGGTGGTTGCTTTTGAATCGGATTCCGATTTAAAAGCTGAAGTTGTAGCTGAATCAGTATCTGAATAGTCAAGCAAGAGGCAAATCTACGGTGATAAAGCGTATTGTCGCATGGGCCATTGATCGCTCAGCCGCCATGAATACTCTGATGATCGCCATCATTCTGGCAGGAATCTTCAGCTTCGGTGTTATGCGTCGGGAAAGCTTTCCCGAATTTGAACTGGAGATCATTTTAGTAACGGTACCCTATCCGGGTGCTGCTCCAGCTGTAACCGAAGAAGGCATTTGCCAGAAGCTTGAGTCAGCGATCCATCCCATTGCGGGAATCAAGAAGCTGACGAGTGTGGCGGCTGAAGGTGTTGGCTATGCTGTTGTGGAAATTTACCCGGGCGAGGATGCGCAGAAGATTCTGAACGAGATTCGTGGCGCGGTTGATCGGATTCCAAGTTTGCCTCAATTGGCTGAGAACAAAGATGTTCGTCAAGTCACGATGCGTAATCCGGCGATTCGCGTGGGAGTGTTGGGGCCCAAAGGATCAGTCAGCAAAGAAGCTGAAATGGAACTGCGAAATCTGACCGAAGAAATTCGCCAGGAATTGTTGGTTCAAAAGCCGGTTCGTAAGTCTGGAATCGAGGGGGTGTTCCAGTTTTTTACGACCAATCCAGAACAACCAGTCGTCACTCAGGCTGATATTGTCGGTGCAAAACCGTTTCAGATTGATGTGGAAATACGAGAACAGGACCTGAGAAAGTACAATCTCTCACTAAAACAAGTCGCTCAAATCCTTCGTCAGGAGAATATCGATATCCCGGGAGGGACGCTTAGATCTGAAGTGGGCGACGTATCGCTTCAATCTAAGAATAAGGGTGTGACCGGAGAGGAAATTGCTGAGTTACCACTACTGCGTACCAACGGCGAGGTGGTTCTCAAGGTAAAAGATATTGCAACCGTCTACGACGGATTCGCTGACGTTGATTCGATTGATGATGTCAACGGGCATCCGGCAAACGTCATTTCTGTCATGCGATCGCCTTCGGAAGACATTCTCAGGATTACGGAGTCAGTTCATCAATATGTCGAACAGCGAAATGAAACCATGCCGCCCGGGTACAAGCTTGAGGTTTGGTTTGATCAATCTCTGTATGTTGAAGAACGGATGGATCTGTTAATGACCAACGGACTGCAGGGTTTACTACTAGTCTTTTTGGTACTCGCCCTGTTTCTCGAATTTCGTCTAGCATTTTGGGTGGCGATGGGGATTCCGATTTCTGTATTAGGAGCCGGCATCGTACTCATTTACCTTGGTCAAACGATTAACATGATCTCCCTGTTTGCATTTTTGCTGGCCTTAGGGATTGTGGTTGATGATGCTATTGTTGTTGGCGAGAACATATATCGATATCAGGAAAAGGGTCTGAAGCCTCTCCAAGCGGCAGTCGAGGGTACTGCTGAAGTATTCCCTGCAGTATCAGCTTCTGTGACGACGACGATCATAGCTTTTGCTCCCCTGTTATTTATCGCAGGTATTATGGGGAAATTCTTTGCCGTGATGCCCGCTGCAGTAATTGCAATGTTAGCGATTTCATTATTTGAGTGCGTTTTGATTCTTCCATCTCATCTGGGACACACGTCTGGTCGAATCGAAGCATTTATTCGCTGGATATTTATTCCAATTCGACCTTTGCTGTGGTTGATTAAAAAGGCTAATCAGGGAGCCACCTGGTGTTTAACCACGGTGATCCAGCGGATTTATATCCCTAGTCTCAGGGGAGCGTTGAGATTTCCCATGATTCCTCTCAGTTTGGCAACGGCACTATTGGTGATTACGATCGTGGTGGTCGCCAAAGGTGTCATCCCCTTTGTGTTCTTCCCCAAAATGGATAGTTTTGTCCTCAGCGCTAAAATTGTCTTCCCTGACGGCACCCCCGCCTCTATACCGGATCGGGCTACTAAAGAATTGGAGGCTGTTGCCAACCAGTTAAAACAAAAATTATCTCCGGATCGCGATCTTTATAAAGTGGTTCACCGGGCTGTCGGGCATAATACAGGCCTTTCTTCAGATGGAGTTAGCAGCGGTGACTCAGGTTCCTTCATTGGAGTCGTGGATATCGAACTAGTCGACAGCAGTGAACGTGATTTCACAAGTCAGCAGCTGATTAGCATGTGGCGAGAGTTGTCGCCCGATTTCCCTGATGCCGAATCGTTGACGTTTTCAGAAGGTGGAGGTCCCGGTGGTCCTGGAGGAAAGGCGATCGAGTTCAAATTACTGGCCCCCATGAAGAAGATGAAAGAGCTTGAAGCAGCTGCAGCTGACTGTGTTGCATTTCTGGCTTCCAAACCGGGCGTCGCCGATATTCAGGATGATATTCAATTAGGGAAGGAAGAATACCGGTTTAAAGTTAAGGAGGATGCTCAGGTCATGGGAATCTCCACAGCCGATCTGGCAGATGCGGTGCGAGGAGCTTTTTATGGTGAGGAAGTTATGCGTCTGCAACGGGGGCGACATGAAGTGAAACTTATGGTTCGCTATCCGGAAGAACAACGTCGGCGACTATTGAGTTTGTCTAATGTACGAGTCCGAGGTGCTGACAAGGCTGAACGCCCTATTACGGAAGTGGCAGAGATTACAAAAGTCCGGGAATTCGCTGAATTGAATCGCGTGAATCAACTACGTTCAATCACGATTGCCGGAGATGTCGACGTGACGCAGGGAGTGACTTCAAACATGATTTACTATGCCAATATCGGAGATGGTAAGAAATCATTTATGGAGTACTTTCAGACAGATATTAAAGAAAAATATCCCGATGTCTACATCAAATTTGAAGGTCAGGCTCAGCAGCAGAAGGAGTCGATCGACAGTATGATCACCGGTTTTATTGTGGCGATGTTGGTCATCTTCTTTGTCTTGACCCTACAGTTCAAATCGTATTTGCAGCCCTTTTTAATTATGTCCATTATCCCATTTGGGTTAATCGGTGCCGTCTGGGGGCACTTTTTTATGGGCTTGGAAGTGACCCTCTTTAGTCTCTGCGGTATCGTCGCATTGATGGGCGTGGTTATTAACGATTCGATTGTGTTGATTGATTACATCAACAAGCATGGTAAGCGTGATGAAGATATTCTCGAAACGTTGGTCGAATCAGGTCGCGATCGATTCAGACCTGTTTTGCTTACATCAGTGACAACTGTAGCAGGCCTGTTGCCGTTGTTAGTGGAAACGTCTTTTCAGGCTCAAGTTCTGATACCGATGGCGACAAGTCTGTGCTTTGGGTTAATTCTCGGAACGATCCTTATTTTGTATTTGGTCCCAACATTTTATTTGCTGTATCACAAGTTAACACATCTCTTGCCGGCCAGATATGAACAAGTTGATATTGCGAATATTGAATTGCCGCCGTCCTAATTCTCAGGTTGGCGATAGAGGTTAGGGAAGAAGCGATAACACGGATGCACTAGGCCGTGGAATCACGTAGGCAGCAATCAGATTTCCTAGCTTGGCTACCTCGGCTTCTCCTGCTTCGACGGCAGCATTGACGGCTGCGACATCACCTTTGATAACGACGGTGACGTATCCACCTCCTAGTTTCTCTTTGCCGACGACTTCGACATTGGCTGCTTTGCACGCCTGGTCAATGGCGTTAAAGACTGCGGTGAATCCTTGTGTCTCAATGAAGCCTAGTGCATACGAATTGTCTTTATTCATTTCCGTTTCCTTCTGCATGGTTTCATCCTCAACGGGGTGGTGCACAACATTTTGTTCTAATAGTCCGTTGTATTCTTCCGGTCCGTTAATCACCGGCTGAATTTGTGGTTCAGGATTTGAGAGAATGTTCGTAATTGGTTTTCCCGCCAGACCCTCTGCGATTTGAATACCGGCTTCGATTGCGGATTTAACGGCGTCGAGCTCTCCCGTCACTTTCACTACGAATCCAAGAAAGTCGTTGACTTCAGACTGTAGCGGTTGCACGTTGGCTGTCTTGCACATGACGTCCAGTGCAATCATCGCCGGAGTGTATCCGGTCGTTTCCAGAAAACCAATTGCCGCATTCATGATTGCATCAGAGTGTCTTAATTATACCTGCCCCGAATGTAAACCCGCCGCCAAAGGCACAAAGACCGATCGTCTCGTCACTTGGTGCTGTTGGTAGGATTTCGCTGAGACAAAGTGGGATCGTGCTGCTTGACGTGTTGCCGTGCTGGGCAATATTCGAGAATACTTTAGGCGAGATTCGGTGTTGAATGGCATCTATTATTCGCTGGTTGGCCTGATGTGGTACGACCAGATCTAAGTCCTCTACCTGCAGTTGCTCCCGGCTGCAAACCCTGTTGAGACTACTCATCATGCATCGTACCGCCTCCTGAAATACTCGGCGCCCCTTCATCTGGATAAAGCCGCTGTTGCGAAGTGGTACGGAAAGTGTTGTTCCGTCTTCCCCTTTGGCTGACAGGTCCGGACGATGTAATTTGGCGATGCTCTTTTCCAGATGGCTTTCGCCATAAAGCACTGTGGCTGTGGCGGCATCACCAAACAAGATCGAAGTATCAAAGTCCTGTAGATCCAGCAGAGGTGACAGAACTTCAGCTGTTGTCACTAAAACCCGACCATTAGGTGTGCTTTGAAGAAAATCATAACCAGCCTGTAATGCGTATAGATATCCACTGCAGGCTGCACTAATGTCATATGCCTGAATCATGGTGTCGTTGCCGGATGATAGTCCGTTGAGAATGCGGCATGCCATCGACGGGGTCATGGACATCGGGCTGGTCGTCGAGCAAATCAGCAAATCGATATCGTCGATCAGTAATCCTTCCTGCTCCAGTACGTTTTGACAGGAGCCAACCGCCATCGTGATTGCGTCTTCGTTTTGATCGATCCAGTATCGTTGTCGAATCCCTGTGCGGCGAATGATGTCTTCACTGGTCATCTCGGCATTTTCACCCAACAACTCTTCGTTGGTGATCAGTTTACTTCCCTCATTAAACTGGACATGGGACAGTCCAACTTCGAAGGCTCGACGTTCCGGAAGGCTCTGAGCTAGAACGATAGTATTTTCAGACCTACGGCGATGAAGAATCGGTTTCCCGTGTTGTTCCTGTGTAATAGGTTTGGGGCGAACATTGGCGTCTGTAGTGAGCTTAAACATCGGAGCGCCGACGTTGACCACATCACCGACTTTGCAAAGGATTTCATCGACAACACCGTTGACTGGGCTGGTCAGGTCAAAGACACTTTTCGTCGCTTCCACTGAAGCAACTGGATCACCTCGCTCCAGTTTTTCGCCTGCTTGCACCAGTAACTCAACCACTTCCACAGACTCATCCGCGGGACCGGAACCAATGGCTTCGATAAACTCAACACCTGGTTCCTTTTCTGGTGTTTCTTCCCATTCCAGATCCAGATCCAGTAATTCGGCAGCTACCGTCAGCGTGCGTTTGAAACCGGGAAGGACTTCAGTTTGGTTTTCAAAGTTACAGGGAATAAAGGTATCCGGACGTGTTACACGTCGAACCGCGATAGGCACTTTTGCTTTCTCAGCAACTGTGGCTACGATCTCGGAACCGAGCCCACAGGTATGATTGTCTTCGTGTACGACGACCAGCCGCGCAGTCTTTTCAGCGGACGAAAGCACTAATTGCTGATCCCAGGGTGTCAGGCTTCTCAGGTCAATGACTTCTGGTTCGAATCCGGCCTGTTCGAGAGCATCTGCAGTTTTCTCACAAACGGCCACCGTGTTGCCCCATCCAACCAATGTAATGTCACGTCCGGAGCGTTGTTTGCGAGCGACGCCCAACGGTACGAATTGCTGGTCGACATCCTCAGACGTGGTCTGTTTGGAGTCATTGAGGAGAGTCTTGGGGTAGAAGAATATAGTCGGTCGTTCAGATTCAAATGCTGCGTTGAGCAGGCCTGCTGCATCATGTGCCGATGAAGGCATGACGACATCGACTCCCGGACAATGAGCCATGACCGATTCATGAGTCTGAGCGTGATACGGGCCGAGTCCCGGTCGATAACCTCCACAGGCAATCATAACGATGACAGGAACAGATGTCTGTCCGTCTGTCCGCCAATGGATCGTGGCCAATTCGTTGACAATCTGGTTATAGGCTGTTGGCATGAAGTCCGCGAATTGAATGAACGCTACAGGCCGTTCGCCAACCATGGCCCGACCGATAGCCGCTCCAACAATCGTTGACTCACTTAACGGAGAATTCATGACCCGCCCCGGAAAACGAGTGCTCAATCCTTTGGTGACTCCAAACACGTCTCCTTTAGGGTCTTCAATATCTTCACCGTAAAGTGTAACCCGGGCATCGTCCAGCAAGTGGTTCTTCAGAACTTCACGTAAAGCATCCTTCATGTTGATTTGCGGAAGTTCTTCTGAACCAAATTTCTCTTTAGAAGGGTGCGTGATTTCGACCGGGTGTTGTTTCGAGGCATCGAGAGAGGCCAGAGGTGCTTGTGCATCCAACGCCTCCTGTTCGGCAGCAGCTAACTGATCGTCCACCTGAGATTGGATGATGTTTAGTTCAGATTCAGTGAAACCCATGGATAATAGTTGCTGTTGAGCTGATCGAACCGGATCACTGTTAAGCAGAGCTTCCTCGATATCGTCCTGGTCGCGATAAACGGTCTGGTCATCGGCGTTCGTGTGACTAGTCAACCGTTCGACCTGAAAGACAATCAACGCTGGCTTACTGGTGGTACGTATTTCCTGAACCACGGTACCTATCTGCTGATGTGCTGTCACTACATCGGTACCGTTGATGTAGTGAATTGGCATACCAAAAACCTCTGTTGCCTGTTTTCCTTCCGGCAGAGAATAAAACGTCTTGCCGTTTGTGGTGGTGGAAATGGCCCATTTATTATCCTGGACCATAAACAGTACGGGTAACTGAGAACGAACCGCTTCGCCTACCGCTTCCAACCATTCTCCTTGTTGGGTTGTGCCATCGCCGACACCACAATAAACCAACGGCGTGTTGTCAGTTTGCTTAATGGCCGCTGCAGCTCCTACAGCCTGCAAGGCATTGTTACCTGTTGGCGTAACCATGCTCATGATATGTAATTCCGGGTCGTTGAAAAACGCACTCATGCGTCTTCCACTGCCGGGTGAGAATTCATTGCAGAGCAGGGTGTCAAAAAATGTTCTGGGAGATAAACCTCGAGCTACCAAAAGAGCACGATCGCGATAATGGCAGTGTAGCCAATCTTCGGAGGTGAGATGGTCGGCAAGAACGGCAGTACCTTCGTGCCCGGCACCAGACAGGTGGAAGAAAGCTTCACCCCTACTGGTGAGCTCTTGCTCAATACGATCAATTCCGCGCGCTAACAGCATGTTGCGATAGAGCGTCAGCAGCTGATCACGATCCATCAATTAGCCACTTTATATGAAAAGCGAGATAGCAGGTTTCCTTAGTGGAAACTTACTAATCCCCCCGAATTAACTCTTAACTCCATGATTCTAGCGAAAAACGCTATTTTCACGCACTACGAATTTGCCGGTTTTGACACGCAATTTAGAAATGTAACGAGTTATTTTCGAGTGGTACTTTGTACCGAATGGGCTTTTATTGATTGGCAATTTCTACGTTTAGAAGTCGTTTTCCTTCTCGCAGAACAAAATCAGGATCCATAAATGGCTCGTAACTGATGTCCTGCCAGCGAATCAGACCATTGCCGTCGATAATAAACGTTCCATGCAGAGGCTGTTCTTCAAAGTCATCGTAAACGCGGTACTGTTTGAAGACGTTCAGTTCCGGGTCATTCACAATTCGAAAAGGGACTTTTCCATCAAAATTCTTGATAGATTGCTTGAGACCTTCGTTATCGTCAGAACTGACGGCAATGACCTGAAATCCGGCTTCCTCAAATTCCTCTACCTTGGGGATGAATTTTTGAATTTGTTCGGTACAAGCAAGACATCCAGCACCGAGGTAGAAAATAACGATCGTAGGCTTCCCATTAAATTCTTTAGCACTTACAAATCGTTTGTTTCGATGATCACGTAATGTAAACTCATCCGCTGAAGATGGGCTCCAGCGAAATGGTCCGAGAGAATCTAAATCAACTCGTTGTCCGACGTCCTCCCGAACTTCCAGCTGTTTCTTCCATTCACCATCGCAACCAAAATCGGCTGCCAATGCCGAGATTCGATTGAAAACAGGAGACTGAAGATCGACAGACCCCGAGATTTCCCGCAAAGAATCAAAAGCTTCTTTTGCACGTTTCTTGTCGCCGCTTTCCACCAACAATTCAACCCAGTGACAAAGAGGCTGAACTTCATTTTCATGTGAATTTATATACCCTTCGCCGGTTTTAAGAGCTCCCTCTTTATCACCGTTAGCCAATTGAAGCTTGGCCATGATCATGCGATCGATCGTACCACCTTTTTTGAGTTGTTCCTCAGCTTCCTTGGACTCTCCTTTGACGAGATGCTGGTAACCCGAAATAGCAGCCAAAGCCTGTTCACAGTTGCGAACCTTGGAATCCCAGGCTCTGCGAGCATCGCTTTTGGCCTTATCGATCGCTTTCTTTTTGTCTTCTTCCTTTTTCTTGTCATCTTTAGCCTGTTCCTCGGTGGCCTTCTTTTCGGCTGCTGCTTCGGCTTTGGTACGTTCAGCCTGATTGTGAGCTAGTAGCTCGTTGAGTTGCTCTTTGAGTTCATCAGCCTTGTCGTTTTGCTCTAGCATGGCGTAGGCAATTCCAACGTACTTCCATTGCTTGACTTTTTCAGTTTCGTTGGTCGTTTCCTCCAGATATGGCGTCTGACTTAGATTTACCATGTCCTGCCAGCGTTCATACATATAAAGCGTCGTGAACAAACGAGCGCGACCATAGTAAGAACTACCGCGTCTTGATAGCGAGTTGTATTTGGGGTGACGTGGGTTTTCAGTCATATTCTTTGCTAGGTTAATGGCGTCATTCACCCGGCCGATATGGAGAAGGTTTCTAATACACCATTCGTTGTTATGAGCATAGTTGTGGATTTGGTCAGGCAGCAACTGGTCACGCATCATATGAGCGTGGTCAGTTCTGGCAGATGCTTCCTGCTGCCAGACGGCATCGTCATAACGTTTGAGCCGTGAGAAGATATGCCCGGGCATGTGCCACATATGAGCAATACCCGGAGTTGTTTGTCCGCACACACTTGCAGACGTTACCGCCGTTGCGGGATCTTTATAATCCCACAGGTGAATGCGATAGTGATGCGACGGGTGTTTGGGGTTGATCGCAAAAACCTGTTGCAAAATAGAATCAATGGCGACGTAACTAGTGATGGGAATATCGTTGTATCGATTACTCCATAGCTGCAAAGCCAGAAATGCTTTTGATTCCGCGTTTTGCGGGTACTTAATACAGATCTCTTCGAGTGCTTTGGTATACTTTTCGGCGCGTTCTTTTTTCTTGCCGGGGTCGGCATTTTGATAGGCTGTTAAAGCTTCAATAAAACGTAATTCGACATCACTGACCCCTTCTTTGCGTTTTTGAGCTTCAGCCATGAAAACTTTGGATCGTTTGGAATTATTGAAGTTGGCCATCGCCATCCCCCAATAGGCCATGGCACAGTCAGGATCTAGTTTATTAACCTGTCGAAATGCTCGCTCTGCCTCCAGATACCAAAAACCATGAATAGCAGACACACCCTGATTGAAGAATTTCTGCGCTTCTTCACTTTGGGTCGTGATTGGGAAGTCTACATTTGCCATTCCGGGAATCAGATAGGCACGCTGACGTGGACCTTCGTTAAATGCTTCTCCATGATACGAATGTCCGGCGAGCGGTCCAGCTGTGTTTTCTTCGTTCTCGTCTGTTGCCTTGGCACCTTCCTGAGTCGGACTGTCGGCCGGCTTGGCATCCTGTTTGTCATCCTGAGCGTGTACTACACATGCCAGGTATAGAAGCAACATGACCGGTAGGACTTTGAACAGTGTAGACTTCATAAGACGAGACCTAAAGGTGGAAAGGAATGTATATTTATTTAATAGATATTTAACGTAATCTGATTTGATCTGGTTCGCTATAATGCCGGAGAAAAATCAGAAATTAACTGCCTTCTTTATGTAGCAGTTAGTCAATGTTAACGGTTACCTGTTCGCCGTCAATTTCAATTTCGTCATGATGGTATAACTTTCGTTTACGAGCAGTGCAAACTTCACCATTGACTTTGATCAAACCACCTTGAATCAATACTTTGGCATGCCCGCCGCTTTCAGCAAATTGCAAAAGCTTCAGGAAATGGTCGAGGCGTACGTGCTGCTGAGTTGCTGACGACTTGTCGGTCGATTCTGGTTGAGAGGAGTCCGTCATGATGGCTGGCAACGCTATTTGATTTCAAAAGTGGCGATGACGGGGTAATGGTCACTAACATCCCGTTCGCTTTCTTCGATTTGATAGAAAATGTTGTAGTGATCTTCATCCTGCTTGCCTCGCAAGACCAAATCTTTACGACGTTCGATGGACTTAAATACAAAATCCGGTTGCTGTTTGTTATCTTCAAGCAGTGCAGAGCTGACCAAAATGTGGTCAAACTGTCGCCCGATCATGTGCGTGGCACGATCCGATTCTTTTAATCGAGGATGCAGATCAATCAGGTCTCTTAGCTCGCTTCCTTCCTTCTTACCGCACAGCACTGCCAGATCCTGGTCGAGTGTATATTCATGACAGTCACAAAGTGTGTTAATGTCACCGAGGACAATCACGTTTTCCTTGTTTTTGACATGGGGCTGAATCCAATGATTAATGAGGCGACATTGCCGCACACGCGGTTCTTCGCCACGGGTCCCCGCTCGCAAGTGAACATTGCAAAGAGTGATTTCATGAGTTTCACCCTTGTCGGTCCATTGAAAGGTAGCAAACAGATGCTTCGAAAGATTGTAATAGCGTTTGCTTTCATACATTTCGTCGGTTTGGTTTCGTCGTTCCTTGTGGATAAGTCCACTTTTATATAAGAAAGCGACATCCTGTTCGGTGTATGTGTCTCTCCCCTGAATAAACGCGACTTTATACTCCTGTTGATGTTTTTCTTTCAGCTCTTTGGCAAGGTCTTGAACGACCTTTTCGTTCTCAATTTCCTGTAGTGCCATTACCGTGGGATTAATGCCAGCGACTACTTTTGCCGCTTCGGTCACCCGCCAATGCCAGTCGGAGGCTGTCGGTGCCGACAGCTTTTTCGCAAGTGAGGATTGATTATCCGACTGATCATGGTCATAGAACCATTCGATATTCCAGGTCGCTATGACAAGGCGTTCGGGAGCCGGATCCGCCCCAGTAACTGAAGAGCAAAGAAAGGCAAACAGTATAAAAAATGATGCTATTCGTGTGGAGCGATTTTTCATGGTCAGGTTGATTCACTATTCGAGTTGTGTTAACTAGAAGCTGAGAAGGACTTGTCAATTGTAAGGTTATTGTAGCCCAATGGCAGAAGAGTTCCACCAACCAAGCCCCGGCAATATCGCCCTGATAATCTATGACTTACACCGTTCCTTTTAATCGACCTTACCTGACGGGACACGAACTGGAGTACGTGTCACAGGCAATTCAGAACGGAGATTTATCCGGAGATGGGTTGTTCACACGCAAATGTTGTGAGCTTCTTGAACAACGACTGGGGACTCGCCGAGTATTACTAACACCTTCCTGCACAGCGGCGCTGGAAATTTCTATGTTGTTGTTGGATTTGTCGCAAGGTGATGAAGTTATTCTCCCTTCGTTCACCTTCGTTTCCACGGCCAATGCTGTTGTGTTGGCCGGTGGAGTTCCGGTTTTTGTCGACGTAGACCCTGACACATTGAATCTCGATCCGGCTCAGGTGGAATCGGCAATCACCGAACGCACCAGAGCCATCATTCCTGTACATTACGCCGGGGTCGGCTGTGATATGGGGGCTCTCATGAGGCTCGCTGAAAAGCATCACTTAGTCGTCGTCGAAGATGCCGCCCAGGCACTGAATTCTTTTTATGATGATCAAGCTTTGGGGACGATTGGGAATCTGGGAACGTTTAGTTTTCACCAAACTAAAAACTTTAGTTGTGGGGAAGGCGGAGCACTTTGCATCAATGATGAGCAGTTACTTGATCGTGCAGAGATCATTCGTGAAAAAGGGACCAATCGAAGTCAGTTTCTGAAAGGGCATGTTGACAAATACACCTGGGTCGATGTGGGGTCATCTTATCTGCAGGGAGAACTAGCCGCAGCCTTTCTGTTTGGACAGCTCGGAGCCATGGATGTGATCACAGAATTACGTCAACGGTGTTACCAGAATTACTTCCAGGAACTCTTGCCGTTAGCCGAAAAACAGCTCCTGCAGTTACCTCTCATTCCGGAACGCTGTCAGAGCAATTATCATCTGTTCCACATTATGTTGCCAACAAAGGAAAAGAGAGATGCGTTGCTCAGCCACCTAAACGCTCGTGGGATTCATGCAGTCTTTCATTACATTCCGTTACATAATTCGCCGGCAGGAATTCGGTTGGGTGGGAAAGAGGTTTGTCTGCCTGTCACTGAATCGATCAGTTCGCGATTGTTGAGACTTCCGATTTACCCTGATCTTGAACCTGAGTTGCAGCGATTGGTGATCCACGAAATCACCAGTTTCCTAGACTCATAATCGTCTTAATCGATAGAGCCCGAACTTGAGATTGTCAGGTCGCGGGTTATCTTTGCCACACGTTGATTATCGAACGGACGGGCTTGTTCGGCCGTACTAGGATAAACAAATAAAACCTCGTTTTATCCTTCGATACATGGCAATTTGACCCGATTTATGGCTGAACAAAAGACAGTGTTGGTGACTGCTTGCGGTTCCTCAATAGGGCTGGAAGTTTTGCGATCATTACATGAAGCCGCTTTGCCAATTCGTGTGATCGGCACCGAAGTCTCCTGGTGGGGCAAACAGGTGGCACAGCCGTATTGTGATCAGGTATTGCTCCTGCCACGCGGTGATCACCCCGGTTACTACGATGCTATTCAAAAATCAATCTCACAGTATCGAGTTGATTTGGTCTTTGTGAACACGGAACCGGAACTTAACGCGATTGTTGATCGCCGGGATGACTTTGAAGTGGCGATGTCCTGCCCACCAGCGAACGGGTTACAGGCCTGCCTGAGTAAGCAGATATTACACGACCGATTGGCTGGACACAATCTAACAGCCTCCACAGTGGTGGTTCGTGATCGAACAGACTTGGAACAAGCAATGGATGTACTGGGTAGCCCGTTTTGGCTACGCTGCGCAGAAGGGCCTCGTGGTCGTGGAAGTATTGTCGTTGAACATCCGGACGATGGTGCCTTTTGGATGGACTACTGGCGTCGCCGTGAGGCTGGTGAAGATGTTTGGCTGGCCCATGAATACTTGCCCGGTCGTAACCTCAATTGGACCTCCATTTGGCTTCATGGCCAATTGATGGCAGCAGCTTGTGGCGAACGATTAAAGTATTTTCTGTCTCAGGTTTCTGTAAGTGGTGTCACAGGAAATGTGTCGCACTGCAAATTGGCTGATAGTTCAGAGATAACTCCAATTGCCAGCCAGGCCGTTCGGTTAGCTGACCAAAGGCCGCATGGAATCTACGCAGTGGACTTGCGGGAAAACCAACGAGGAGAAGCCAAAGTGACTGAAATCAATGGTCGGCAGGCATTTCGTCCCTTGTTGTATACCCGGGCAGGAGCCAATTTCTCTGAGTTGTTTGTCAAAGCGATGCTTGGGGATGAAGATTTTGTATTTGATGCGACTCAACTGAAGGTTGGGCTGGAGATGGTAAGGGGTATGGACTTTGAACCTATGTTTAGAGACTTAGATTCACAGGGAGCGAGCTAATGTCCGATCTATATCTATCGATTGTCGTTCCCTGTTATCGTAGCGGAGACTGGTTGGCAGACCTGGCCAAACGCGTTCAGACAGTGATGGATTCGAATGGTTGGTCCTATGAACTGATTCTTATTAATGACAGTTCGCCGGATGCAACTTGGGATATCATTCAACAGATTGCTGAGAATGATGAGTCTGTACGGGGAATTAATTTGGCATTTAACACAGGTCAGTTTAGAACGACATTCTGTGGTCTGCAGCAGGCCAGCGGGGAAATCATTGTCACCATGGATGATGATCTCCAGCAACCGCCGGAAGAAATCCCCACGCTGGTTAATGCACTCGTAGCCGACGAAGGTTTTGATGCCGTCTTAGCAAATTACGCCGGTAAAAAGCACGGACTGCTTAGAAATCTCGGGTCGGCAGTCATGAATTTGTTGTTTCGCCTTTCCTATGGTAAGCCGAAAGAGATTCGAAGTACGACATTCCGGGCTATGCGTCCGGAACTGGTTCGTTCTATTTGCCAGTACTCCACCGTGAACCCCAATATTAATCCACTGATTTTTCAGACTACCCAAAAACTTAAATCAGTCAGTGTTACGCACGAACAGAGGAAACAGGGTAGAAGTGGTTATGGATTGTTCAAATTATTTCGCCTGATGACGGACAATATCCTTAGTGTTTCCACTCTCCCATTGAAAATTGTCACCTCCATTGGAGTCTTAGCTGCTTTCGGCAGTGTTTTACTCGCTCTGTATTACCTTTATCGTTATTGGTCGAGTGACGGAATTGAGAATGTGCAGGGCTTTGTGACTCAAGTACTATTGATAAATTTCTTTGGTGGCTTAACCCTGCTTTCTGTCGGTCTGCTTGGAGAATACGTCATCCGAATCATGGATGAAGTTCGAGGCCGCCCCAGATTCCTAATCAGAGAAACGACGGATTCGGAGAATCGCTAATGGGCGAATCGTCGTCTGAGACAACCGGAGTGGCACAGAGATCGCGTCATTTATGGCTCACCGTTCTGTTAGGCACAATCGTTTGCTGCCTCGCTGTGGCCGTCATGCCTTCGACTTATGTTGTTGCGGATGATCTTGGAGTTCAGATGATTCTGGCCGGTGAAGACGGGTTCGCGCCGGCCGCGGAAGTCCCTTTCTTCTCGTTGTCTCTGAATTACATTCTGGTCACGCTTTACCAGTGGTTTCCCGCAATGCCCTGGTACGGTCTGCTGCTGACTGTGACACAGGCTATCGGGCTCTCTTTGCTACTCTATAGCCTCATGGTCAAGCTCAAAGAAATTCCCTGGCTCGGTCTGGTCTTTCCATTCTTTCTGATTTTCAGCACTTATGCCTTGCTGGCTCTTACCTTTACACAGGCAACTTTGACTTTGATCTTCGGAGTGGGCGCGGTGGTCGCTTTAAGAGGAACCTCGACACCCTGGCCGGTACCGACGCGTCGCGGATTGGCATTGCTGTTACTGTGGGCTTTGTTGTGGAGGTGGAAATTCGGGATCTGTTGTCTCGTTTTCTTTGCTCCGCTATTTGTAATCCAGTTTAAACAGCTGAGACAGTATTTGAGTTTGTTGGGAATTGTTGCCTGCTTCCTGGCCTGCGATAGGGCGTTGAACTATGTAACATCCTCGGATGATTGGAATCAGTATCTCGAATTTTATGATGCCCGGGCACGGTTGTTTGATATGCCATCTGGTCGGGCGGGGGAACATCTAGACGCATCGCTACAGGCTGCCGGTTGGAGCGAAGGTGACTATCGCCTAATTCGTGATACATGGATGTTATATGATCAACGCCTGACTTCCACCGAATCGATGGAAGCATTTATGAATGCCGTCGCTGATCATGGTGGAGCGTCAATCACGGAACAAGTTAAAGGGAATCTACTAGAGAATGCGACCCTGCTGAAAGCCTTCCTGCCTATTGGAATCGCAGTGTTGTTGTTGGGACTCAAATCGTTCTGGTGTGATCCGCTGTTGAAACGCAAATTACTCGCAATGATACTGTTTTTGCTGCCGGTTTTGTTTCTGGCATATTTTCGGCTTAAACCTCGAGTCCTTGTGCCGGTGTTTCTTTATGGTTTTTGTTTGTTGAATATCTGGACTGTAGCAGATGATGATGCGTTGGGCTTCGGAGGTTGGGGGCAAAAAGTAAAGCTGACATCGTTCCACTTCATTGCCTTCATACCGATTGTCATTGGATTCGGTATGAGTTACCTGGTGATTAAACAGTTGTGGACAGATGCTCAGAAGAAACGGTCTGCGTTCACGTCCTCATCACAATTCATCACGGATTTATCGCAGCCGGTAATTCTACTGAGGACTCAGGTTGGAGCTTTGCCGGGTTGGGAAGGCGTTCACCCGTTTTCAAGAATCAATGATAGTAACTTGCTGAGAGTGATTCCTGCCGGGTGGCAGGTGCAGTCACCACGGTATCATAGAATCCTCAGTGAACTGGGGTTCAGTTCCGGAACTGAACTGATTGCTGATTTTGCGAGTCATCCTGAGGATGGTCAGTATTTCGTCCAACGGTTCGATCAAAACCGCGGCGTCGTCGAATTTTATAGTCAGCAATGGCTTGATTATCTCAAACAGCATCATGCCGATCGATGGTTGAGTAATCCCCGGCTGGATGTCATCCTCATTGGCAAATCAAAACGTAGCCCCCAACGTCTTTCACTCTTGAAGTTGTTACCTAAGAGCAACGAGCCGGAAACGCTGGAGTCATTGCTTCCTGAAAAGTAATCCATGTTCGACGGAAATTGCATTCGGTATCAATTGATAACCACGAGCGGCAAGCGTACTGCTTGCCTGTGACAGGCGTCGCTCCGTCCAGATTTGTTGCTCCGCCTCGCTGAGCACCTTTCCGGTTAAAAACAGTACATATTCAGCCGATGTATTTTCAAGTGGTTGTTGCCAAAGGTTGCCTGAAGCCGAGAACTGTCGAGTTCTGAAGTTGTAGCCGGATTCTGCGTCTGAGAGAGTTTCAATGGCAAAGTGGATTTGATTGTATCGACCGGGCATGATCAGCATTCTGGATTCTGCTGGAACCTGCTCATCAAGCTCTGAAATGATGGCCTGCATTTGGTCATCATGAAACGGATGGTGTTGGCGGTCCCATTCTACGGTTTCAGGGGGGCGCAGTCGTAGTGGATGATAGCTGTCGTTATAAGGAGCACACCAGATACTCGGGAGAATCAGGATAAGGCCAACAAAGAATCGTTTGAGTCTGGTTTTCTGGAGCCATGATCGGTAATGGTGAAACATTAGTGAGCAGAAAATCACCATCGCAGGAATGCATAAAAGCATGTAGTGGTGGAATGGCCGGGCTCGGAACTGTAGTAGGGCAGCCAGCGTAGCAAAGAGTGTAAAGCCAGCCATTCGCCAGGTTGAATTTGAAGATGAGAATTGATTCTGTAACCAGCGGCGACGCCCAATGAATAACAGGGTGGCTATAAATGTGCTGAGCCACAAAGATTCATCATGGCGAATTTGCGTGTAGATATTTCTCAGCCACGATTGTTCCGTTCCGTACTGCCTCACAGTCTTTAAGCCGGTTGAAAGAGGGAGTAATCCGTCGCCCATGACCAGGCAGGCCAGTAAGAGTGTTGTGGCAGCTATGCAAGGTAGCAGCCACAAACGCCGCCATGAGTGTTGAACAGGCCTCTGTTGCACTTGTTCCGACAGGAGATAAAGAAAACCCAAACTAAGTAGCCCGGCTTGTTGTTTCGAATAGACGGTTAATCCAATCGCGATACCAAACAGGGATAGACGCCAGAGCGAGAATTCCGGATCAATCGATCGCCCCTGCCATAGAATTAGTCCAATCAGCCACGGGATGACTGCAAGACATTCGGTGACGCCGGTTAATCCGTCAAATTTTGTTAATAGTACTAACGTCCAAAACAGGCTGAAAAAAGTCAGGGTTTTACAGCGAGTTTGCTGACACACGACCCAACCCGTAAGTAAACAGACCATCACGAGTGCCAGTTGATAAACCGTTTGCAGCGTAGCTAGGTCCTGCCCGACTAACCGCATTGCCATGGTCCAAAAGGTATAGACGCCTGGAAAGTAGCTGTAAGCATTCTCAGCGATTGGGTAGCTATTCACCATGTCACGGCTGTAACAAAGGTAGTAGTACCAATCCACTCCGCCCACGATCGGTCGACTGATTGTCAAATACTGGACACTGGTGAAAAGTGCAACAATTCCCAACAGTGTAATTAGGGTTGTTGTATACCCGCGTTGGTATTGCCGGTATGGCGATTGGGGCTTGCTTGACCTCAGCAATGGAAAGAATATCAGTAGGCTCGCAATGGAAATTGCAAAGGCTTCCAGAGTTGTTGTGCCGTTGGTAGCAGAGACATGTAAGGTTGCAATGACCCCAAAGGTAAGCAGTGCGCAGACCACTCCCATGAATTGATAGCGACCGGGTTTAGCAGTGGAGCCGTGAGAGTTCATAAGTGATATATCGTATCAAATGACCATCGAAACCAGCATCTATTACCGGTGTCAATTACAAGTTCTTTAGTATGTGGTGGTTGGTTTTGGCATTCGCCTTCAGCTAATATGTAGAAGTACTATTCAAATTCATCAAGACTTTTGGTCAGGAATCCACGAATGACATTTAACCGACGAGAGTTCCTTCAAACTACAACGGCAGGGGTCGCAACGGCAGCTTTACCGACAATGGCCATAGCAGCAACGGCAAATGTGAAACGTTTGCCAATCATTGACACCCACCAGCACCTATGGGACTTAGATCTATTTCAGCCACCCTGGCTTGCAGGAGCACCGGACGTATTAGCACAAAGTTATGTCACCCGTGACTACAAGAAGGCTACTCGCGCGGTCAATCTTGTCAAAGCCGTTTATATGGAAGTGGATGTTAACCCTCAGAATCAGGTGAAAGAGGCAGAGCATTTAATCGCCCTGTCGAAAGATCCACGCCACCCCACCGTTGCCGCAGTTATTTCCGGTCGTCCAGGGGAAGAGAGTTTCGCCCCGTATATTTCAAAATACAAAAGCAGTAAATATATCAAGGGAGTAAGGCAGGTTCTCCATGTGGACTCAGCTCCGCAGGGACTTTGTCTGGGTGAACAGTACGTGAAATCCGTTCAGTTACTGGGCAGTATGGGGAAAAGCTTTGATCTCTGCATGCGGCCAACGGAATTGTCAGACGGTGCCTCTTTGGCGGATAAAGCTCCGGATACCAGACTCATTGTTGATCACTGCGGAAATGCAGATCCGAAGGCCTGGTTGAAAAACCCAAGTGAGGAGCCATGGCACAAAGTCGATCAATGGAAACGAGACATTGATCTGTTGGCTACGAAGGAAAACGTCATTTGTAAAATTTCAGGTATTGTAGCCCGAGCACCTAAGGATAACTGGGATTCTGCATCATTAGCCCCAATTGTGAATCACTGTTTAGAGGCGTTTGGGCCTGATCGCGTCATCTTTGGAGGAGACTGGCCCGTCTGCCGTCTCGTAGCCAGCTACAAACAGTGGGTTGATGCCTTAAAAGAAGTGATTGCAGAACGCCCTTATCAAGAACAGGTCAAGTTGCTTCATGACAACGCAGAACGGCTTTACGACATCTAAAACGGATTAGTTGTCTTACATATATATACTCCTATTGAGAAAGCCTCGTCTCTCACGATGACGGGGCTTTTTCCTATTCGGTTCAATGTTATCACTGCTATTGCCACGGATAGCGAATTCCCGCTATTCTCCAATTCGCCAATAATTATAATTCGCTTGGTTTAATAGCTGAATTTTGAACTATGAATACGAATCGTCCTGTACCATTGCTGGATGTTCCTCGTGGTAATGCTCCTATGCGGGAGGAGTTTCTTGAGGCACTGGCAAATGTTATTGATTCCGGCCGTTTTCTGTTTGGGCCGGATGTAAAGAATCTTGAAGAGGAATGTGCCCGGTGGTCCAATACCCGTTTTGGAATTGGTTGTGCCTCGGGTAGTGATGCGATCCTTTTGTCGCTAATGGCTGCCGGCCTTCGTGAAGGGGATGAAGTGATTTGTCCCAGTTTTACGTTTTTTGCGACCGCCAGTGCTATTAGTCGTCTGGGAGGCATACCTGTCTTTGTTGATATTGACGCCGAAACGTTTAATATCTCGCCAGCGGCTCTTGAAGCGGCCATCACAGATAAGACCAGGGCTGTGATTCCCGTTCACCTGTTCGGCCAGTGCGCTGATATGGATGAGATCATGGCGATTTGTGATAACCATGGCTTGGTTGTGATTGAAGATGCTGCTCAGTCTATCGGAGCCAATATTAATGGCCGGCCTGCCGGAGCCTGGGGGCATTTCGGGTGTATCAGTTTCTATCCCACCAAGAATCTCGGAGGCATGGGTGATGGTGGAATGATCGTCACGAATGATGAAGAGTTGGAGGACCGGCTACGGCTCTACTCAGGACACGGTATGCGTCCCCGGTATTATCACAAGGTGATTGGTATTAACAGTCGCCTTGATTCCATGCAGGCGGCAGTCCTCAATGTAAAGATTAACCATCTGGATGATGCCGTGTCTGGTCGTCAGAAGAATGCCAATCTGTACCACGAACTGTTTGCCCAGTCTGGCCTGTCAGGTGAAATCACATTACCTGAAGCCAAGTATGGTGACGGTCATGTTTGGAATCAATTTACTATTCGGGTTCACGGTGGAAAACGTGATGAACTGAAGGCATTTCTCGGGGAGAGGAATATTGGTAGTGAGATTTATTATCCAGTACCACTGCATATGCAAGAATGCTTCAGGTCGCTCGGTTACCAGCCGGAAGACCTGCCAGAAACTCTAAAGGCATCGCAGCAAGTACTGAGTTTACCGATCTTTCCGGAACTGGAAAGCGAGGAAGTGAGGATTGTGGTCGATGGCGTCAAACAATTCTTTGCGATGACACAACGTCGAGCTGCCTGACGGGCGATTCCAGAATACCTGCTGACAACCATTTAGGTTTTGAAGCAGATCCGAACGAAGTCATTCTAAGTTTGGATCTGCTTTTTTGATGATATCAGAGAAGGCTTTCCCTGCATCGACGATCAGATGTTCAGTACTCTCACCTGTCGCCAGATCCTTGATTTGAAGTGAATTTCGAGCAAGTTCATCTTCCCCTGCAATGACGGCATATCTAAATCCGCGGCCATCAGCATACTTGAGCTGTTGCCCAAGTTTCTTAGCCTCAGGATAAACTTCAACCTTCAGACCTTCCGCCCGCAGGTTGGCAGCAATCTCCAGGTAATTCCCCAGAGCTTTTTTGTCGAAATAGGTAACAAGGATGTCGGCTGGAGTTTTGACGCGGTCGATCATCTCCAGTTCTTCCATCGCTGCAAGTAGGCGGTCTAACCCTAGCGACGCTCCGATCCCTGGTAACTGACGTTTTGTATAAAGTTCTGCCAGATTGTCATAACGGCCACCACTGCAGACAGAACCGATACCTGGTAAGTCATCTAGAAACGTCTCAAAGATGGCCCCGGTGTAATAATCCAGGCCACGGGCAATGGAGACATCCAGTTTAATACGGTCGGCTACCACACCACCGGACTGCATGCCTTGAAGGATCTGTTCCAAACGATGGACGCCTTCTTCCCCAAGTTCATTTCCGGAGACAATAGGTTTTAAGTGTTCAATGATTTCTTCGTTTGTGCCTTCCAATGCAGCCAGGGCTAAGACACTTCGCGCTTGTTGCTCAGTGGTCCCGGCTGTAGCGATCATTTCGGCGACAACTTTGTCTTCACCGATCTTAGCCAATTTATCAAGACTTCGAAGAACGGGAGTTGCCTGTTCGGCTAATCCCTGTTTTTCCAAAAGTCCATTGAGTACCTGACGATTATTGACGTGAATTGTAAATCGCTCAAAGCCGATGGCGGACAGCAAGGCATCAATGACTAAACCGGTTTCGATATCGGCAGCCACAGAAAGTGTCCCGATTGTATCGAAATCACACTGCATAAACTCTCGGTAACGTCCTCGCTGAGTGTTTTCTCCTCGCCAGACCGGTGCGATGTGATAACGTTTAAATGGCGTGCCCAGATCATTGATGTGCTGTGCAACAAATCGTGCTAGAGGAACGGTCAGATCAAACCGCATGCCTACGTCACGCTGACCATGATCCTGAAATTTGTAGAGCTGACGATCTGTTTCGTCACTACCTTTACCCGTCAGGATTTCAAGGTACTCGAGCGTGGGTGTATCAATCGGGGCAAATCCGAAACTTCGATAAACCTCGCGGGCTGTTTGAATAAGCTCTTCACGTGGCATCATGGTTTCAGGCAGATAGTCCCGAAATCCCTTCAATGTGCGGGGTTGGATAAGTTGCGGTTTTTTGGCTTTATCAGAATCGCTCATGTTCGGTCGTTAACCAATGACAGGCAGAGGGTTTGGTTTGAGGCTGCGGATGCTGCCGTTGGTCTTCGTTTGTAAAAACGCTTCAGCGTATTCCGAAACCTGTTCGGGTGTTTCAAAATAGCGATCGTACGTCCAGTCATCTTCGTATTCGCACTGTTCGGTCGTGTAATCCCGGCAAATTTGAGGCCTCGTTTCGTAAATGCCACATAGATTGTCTTCTCGCAGATGACGGCAATCGGTGTGAATCATAATGTACCAATTGTCGTCGTCGCTGAAGATGCTGGCACGATCGTGTACCAGATACCATCTGAGAAAATCGAAGTCTTCTTCGTCTTCGGGCGTCTCGATCGGCAAAGCAAAGTACTTGCAACACTTAGCCGTACAGTAATCGCAAAGGACTTCGCCCTCCTTGAGTTCTTCACGTGTTGGTTTATTGCGAATCATCGATGTTGTGTTCGGTCTTATGTTCGGTGAAGGTGAGCGAGTTACTGAGTGATTCCAGCCGTTCCCTCGGCAGCAGGCATTACGAAGATTTTACCGTCTCCCATACGACCCGTCCGAGCGATCTCTGAAATCTTCTGGACTATCTCATCGACACGCGTTTCATCAACCCACAGTGTAATCTCCACCTTCGGGAGAAATGCTGTTGCATATTCGTTATCGTTGTACTCGTGAAGCCGCTCTTTTTGACGACCGTAGCCTTTGACTTCACGAACGTTGAGTGCTTCCAGAGGAGCACGTTTTAAGCCCTCAAGTACTTTTTCAGCGAGGAAAGGTCGAACGATGGCAACAATCTGTTTCATCGTCGTGTTCCTCCGTAAAAGGACGATAGGGCAGTCACAGAACTAACTAAAGAAGTTCTCTCCAAACAAATTAACTTCCGGGCCTGTTTCGACCGTAACATCGCCTTTGACTTTACATTGACAGGCCAGTCGGGTTTCTTCAGGATTGTCCAGATAAGCTAATGCTGGCAACGGATCAGGAAAGGGAACATTGAAACACTTTTTTTCCCAAAGAGTCTGAGTGTTCGTGTTCTCACCGTGGCCTTCTGTCACAAATACTCGGCATGTTCCGCACTGTCCAAATCCATGGCAGTTCACGTATTTATTGAGAGTGGCGCCGATTCCGTTGACACCCTGATTCGTGTTAATGTTCAGCAATTTCGCCGCCTGACGAATGGTTGTACCTTCAGGTACAGTAACCTCTTGGTTTTCTTTCGAAAATTTAACTTTCGGCATCGGTTCAAACCCTGTGGATAGTCGAGGATATAAACTAGTTGCCCACTGCAATATATTTCGAGTTAATTCGACGCAGTCGGGGGCCCTTATTTAACCTATATGTCTTATTATGNCAATCGCGTTGAAATAAGGAAGTGGACGCAACTAAAGAAACATGGGAAATTGCTCACTCAGACGGATGATTCATAAGGAATAAACGGAAAAATGGCGGAACGGTCAAACTACCAGAATAAAGTCATCAAGAATTACTATGACAATCGCGAGAATATCGCTCTTCAGCGATGTCAGGAAATCGTGANGGAACTCTATCTGGCCGAAGGCAAAAAACGAGAAAGACAATGGGATTTGCTGGCTACACATCTGGAAAAGCTGGAAGTGCCTCAAGCGACCATTGATCATCTGAAGAGTCAGGGCAATGTCGAGGTTGTAGCGAATTTTGTGACCAACCTGGCTAAAGGAAGATAGGGAGCCTAAAGATTGACGAAATCCTTCTGGAGTTTTGGAACACCCGGACAACTTATGTTTGGTCGTAAGTCCATTGAGCAACTTACAGTATTGGTGTCACGCTTTAGTTGGCGACGAGTATTGATCGTGACCGATCAAAATCTAGTAGCAGCAGGAATCGTCGCTCCTGTACAAAAAGCGCTGGCTGCCGGAAACGCCACCGTCGAAGTGTTTGATGGTGGCGAAGCTGAACCTTCGATTGCCATCGCGGAAGCAAGCCTGAGTTGTGCAGTAGAGTTTAATCCTGATGTTATTGTGGGAGTGGGCGGTGGCTCGAATCTTGACCTGTCTAAAAATACAGCCGCCGCATACTCTTATCAGGGGCATCCCACTGACTATTTTGGATTCGACAAAGTCCCCGGACCTACGCTGCCTCTGATTTGTATACCCACTACCGCAGGTACCGGTAGTGAAGTATCTAATTCCATGGTCTTGACTGATACAGAACAGCAAATCAAGATTTCCGGACAGAGTGAGTTNTTTCGCCCCGACTGGGCAATTGTCGATCCNGAATTAACCTATTCCTGTCCTCAGCAGGTTGCGGCAGATAGTGGAATTGATGCGCTCACTCATGCGATCGAAGCGATTACGACGGTCGATTTTGACCAGCTCAAAATTCCACCGGGTGAAACGTGTGCTTACGACGGACGGTATGAGTTGACCGTAGCACTTGCTGAACGAGCGATCAGACTCTGTGGCCGCTACTTAGAATCGGCTGTTCTTTCCGAATCAGACTATGAGTCGAAAGATCAGATGGCTTTGGCAGCGTCGCTGGCAGGTATGGCCTTTTCTAACAGTGGAGTCGCCCTAGTCCATGCCATGGAATACCCGATGGGTGGGGAGCTGCACTGTTCGCATGGATTGGGAAATGGCTTGCTGTTACCGTACGTAATGAAATTTAATCTTGAAGCGCGTCGTGAAACTCTGGCAGAAATTGCTGGCTGGTTGAATCCGGATGCATTACCAGATGAAAAATTCGAGGCTGAAGATGCAATCAAAGCAGTGGAAAGAATTCGGGAGTCGATTGGCATTGCTCATCGGATAAGAGATATTGGAGGTACGCAACAACAACTCCATTCTTTTACGAAAAAGGCGATGAAGATTCAGCGATTATTCTGGCTTAATCCGCGACCTGCATCCTATGACGATATTTACGAAATCTATAGTTCTGCTTTTTAGCGTCAGTAGTTTAGTGGCTCTGCTTCCAGTGTATGCTCATGGTCAGGCAGTTATCCATCCGGCCAACGATATTCGTAGCATTGCGCCGGATGTGGTGCTTCCACCGATGGTTCATGCACTTCCGGCTCCCGGAACACGAGTCCGTGAAACTCATCCGGATTATCGACGTACGGACGTCTATCATGCCACCTACCTGCCGACAGACTGGAAGCCGAGTGGCAGGTATCCAGTGATTATCGAGTTTGCCGGAAATGGTCCCTATCGAAGCCCGTTTGGCGACGAGTCAACGGGACAGGTGGAAGGGAGCCGGATGGGGATGGGAATCAGCCGGGGAAATGGTTTTATTTGGATTTGCATGCCGTATCTGAATAATGCCGGTAACAGAAATGTATCCCAGTGGTGGGGCAACCCGGACTCGTATGATCCCCGTCCTACGGTGGAGTACTGTCAAAAAACGGTTAGGTGGATTTGTGACACTTATGGTGGAGATCGCAGTCGAGTACTGTTGGTGGGATTTTCGCGCGGAGCGATCGCCTGTAATTATCTCGGACTCTATGATGACGAAATTGCAGGACTCTGGAAGGCGATGGTCGCTTATAGCCATTATGACGGAGTGCGGCGATGGGGATATCCCGAAAGTGACGTGATGTCAGCGTTGATTAGGCTTCAACGCCTGGGAAGTACTCCCCAGTTCATCTGCCATGAAGAGAATGGGCGTTCGGCACTCAATGCTACCAGAGAATACCTCGAGCGAACGGCGATTGTCGGAAACTTTACGTACCAATCAACAGGCTTTCGTAATCATAATGATGCCTGGGTTTTGCGACCGAGTGAAGCTCGGGATAAATTAGATCGCTGGGTAAAGAAGAACTTGCTGGATGACTAACTATTGTCTAACACGACTGAGAAAATTATGTCTGAAAGAAAAATGATAATCCTGACCGAAGGTCACTCGAATCCACATACCGCAAAGACGGGGTGTAGTATCCTTCGTTACCGGCCGGAAGAAGTTGTTGCCGTACTTGATGGCACGCTGGAAGGCCAGGACGTCCCGGAATATCTGGGAGTTGGGGAAGGACTGAAATTTGTTGGCAGTATTGATGATGCGTTGGAGGCCAATTGCCTGCTTATAGGAATCGCGCCTCCTGGTGGAAAAATACCGCAAAGTTGGCGACCTATTGTATTTCGAGCAATTGAGTGTGGCATGAATGTGATGTCCGGCTTGCATGATTTCATCACGGATGATCAGGAATTTGTCTCCGCTGCCCAGAAGCAGGGTGTAGAACTGGTTGATGTTCGAAAGAATGATTTTACAACGATCGCCCGCCGTCCAGGATTTCGGGAGGAGTGTTTTCGAGTACATACCGTGGGGCATGATTGTAGTATCGGGAAGATGCTGACGGCTGTTGAGTTAACCGAAGGGCTTAAGGAACGTGGAGTCGATGCCAAGTTCTGTGCAACCGGACAAACCGGAATCATGCTCGAAGGATCAGGTTATCCGATGGATCGAGTGATCGCTGATTTTATAAGCGGAGCTGCTGAGCAACTCGTTCTGGAAAATGAACAGCATGAAGTACTTTTGATTGAAGGGCAGGGTAGCTTAGTGCACCCCAGCTATTCGGCCGTCACACTCGGGATTCTCCATGGCTCGGCACCTCAGGCACTCATCCTTTGTTATGAAGTTTTACGTGATACGGTGACAGGCATTGAACATGTCGCGATTCCCGAATTAAGCGAAATCAGACGAATCTTTGAAGTTATGTCGAATATTCATCAACCCTGTGAAGTGATCGGAGTGTCTATGAACAGTAGGCGAGTGTCAGAGGATGAGGCGAAGGCAGAGCGGCAGCGTGTTGCTCAGGAACTCGGATTACCCGTTACGGATATTATTCGATTTGGTCGCGATGAGCTGGTAGACGCCGTGATCGAGGCTCGAAGTCGATATTTACAATCACTCCGGATTTGAACTCAGTAGGATAACAAGATGGATCTGATCATTCACGATTTTGAATTGCCACTATTGCATCCCTTTACGATTTCAAGGGAAACAATAACCGTTCAACCATCTGTGATCGTTGAATTAAGAGACGGAGAGCTGTCGGGATATGGCGAGGCTACGACGAATAGTTACTATGGTGCGACGAAAGAAAGACTACGCACCTCGCTGGAAACCTGTCGGGAACTGGTCGAGAACGGAAGTTGGGATCAGCCTTCCCAGTTGTGGCAGCAGGCACAGAAAGAAATCGATGACTCCTTCGCTCTTTGTGCTCTCGATTTGGCCNCTCATGACTTATGGGGGAAACGGTTGGGAAAACCTGTCTACGAACTTTGGGGGCTGACGACGGAAAAAAATCCGGTAAGCAATTACACCATTGGGATCGACGAAATCGATGTCATGGTCAGTAAGATGCAGGAATTTGGTGACTGGCCAGTCTATAAAATAAAATTGGGAACTGAGCACGATTTGGAGATTGTTGCACAATTACGGAAGCATACTGACGCGAGGTTTCGAGTCGATGCTAACTGTGCCTGGACAGCTAGGCAGGCGATCGAGTTCTCCAAACCCCTGGCGGATTTAGGAGTCGAATTCATTGAGCAACCACTGCCGGCTGAACAGATCGAAGAAATGGAAGAAGTCTTCGATCTGTCTGCACTGCCAGTGATTGCTGACGAAAACTGCCTGATGCCTGAAGATGTCGATTCCTGTATTGGTCGTTTTCATGGAATTAATATTAAGTTGGTGAAGTGCGGCGGTCTGACGCCCGCCCGGAAAATGGTCGAACAGGCTCGTAAATCGGAACTGAAGGTTATGGTGGGCTGTATGACCGAGTCGACCGTTGGGATTTCTGCGATCGCTCAGATATTACCTTTGCTGGATTACGTCGATATGGACGGAGCGGCTCTGCTTGCTGATGATATTGCCAGTGGTTGCGAGGTCAGGCAGGGCGTTTGCTATTATCCTGATGTGCCGGGCAATGGGATTACACTGACGGGTTAGTTTCTATTCTCACCACAACGTTACTTGCAGGCNGTGAAATAAACTGCTTCAATTCAAGCGTCGTGAGCGTTGATAGTAATTTCCCCGTCGTTACGTCTTCGGGTAATTCAAGCATGTCAATGAAAGTTGGTTCTTCAGGTATCAACTGTAAGATTTTAGCCTCGATGACTGACAGGTCGCGAACTCTGAACTGAGTGGTATTGGCAGACGTTTCAGTCAGTTCACATGTGCGTATTAGTGAGTCTTGGGATAAATCAAAGTTTAAAGCATCGAAGATGTCTTCTACTGACTCTACGAGTTGAGCCCCGTCTTTGATGAGCTTGTTGCAACCGCCGGCAACGGCCGTGTCAATCATGCCGGGGATCGCCAGAACTTCTCTGTTTTGCTCCAACGCATGTCGCGCTGTGATCAGAGCACCTGACCGTAAGGCCGCTTCTATAATCAGTGTGCCGTAACTGAGTCCCGAGATGATGCGGTTTCGGCGTGGGAATAGCCGACTGTGAGGTGGAGAGGATGGGAGTACCTCGCTAATAACCAAGCCATCCCGCTGAATCCGTTGTGCAAGTTTGCCGTGATTGGTTGGGTAGATGTTTTGCAGGCCGGAGCCGAGTACTGCCAGTGTCACNCCACATTCGTCCAATGTGGCTTCATGAGCTATGCGGTCTATGCCACGGGCGAGACCGCTGACAATCGTAAAGCCGTGGCGGCTTAGTTTGGCAGTCAGTCGTCGGGTAACACGCTGTCCGTATAAGGTAGGGTGTCGTGTTCCAACCACCGCTAGCGTTTTTCGAGACAGACTATTAAGAGCCTGAATGTTTCCAAGGCAAAATACTACGGGCGGAGGAGACGGAATCTGTCTAAGTATCTGGGGGTAATTTTCATGGTGGTAACAGACGATTTCAATGTTATTTTTCATGCAGTATTGAAGCTCACAAGTGAGTTGTTCACGGATGACGTCACTACGTGCAATGGCTTTAGCGATCTTCCGACCGATGTTGTGAACTGCCTGAAGTCGACCAGGTAATGCGTTTAATACCTTGCCTGCCTCCCCAAATTCTTTCATCAACCTAATGACCGCAGCAGGCCCGACTTGAGGAGCAAAACTGAGTTGCAGGTAATCGAGTATTTCCGAATGATTCAAATTAAATACTCCACCACTTGACTCATTGCATTTAGATTTCATCCACTGCAGGAACGGTAAATCGCACGACCATTCCGCTGATGCCAATCGTAGGTGCTGATCGAAAATCGTAAAGTCTAAATGATGTCACGTTGCCGGCACTGTGTCATCATACTGACGTCAGTTGGGTGTATTGGAGAATTGTTTTAGAGCGTTGGATTGAATGGCGTTTAAGTCTTTAGCCACAGAAAAACAAGTGTCTTTTTATTATGATTGTGAGAGGCCATTTTTATGGCATGCCAATTGCATTACATTGTCAGCGGTTACATATAGTTATTGACTTGACGGAATTCGGCAATATTCAGATAGGAGTCTTGCAATGAAAAGAACAGCTAAACGCATCTCATCCTGCACCCTGATTTTTATGTTCCTGTTCTTTCTCGGGACGGTTCATGCTCAGGATGCGCCTCCGGCTGCACCCGGTAGCGAGGAAAATGGAGATGACATCGAAGCATTGGCACGCGGGCCAGTTCACGAGGCTTTTGCATCTCAGGTCAATAATGACCCCGAACCAGGCATGATCGTTCAAAAAGCTCCGCCTGAAGATGTAGACGAAGTACCCCCTGATTACAAACCTGACGGAGATAATGTCGTTTGGATTCCGGGCTACTGGGGGTTTGATGATGAACGTAAAGATTTTGTTTGGATTAGTGGTGTTTGGCGAACTCCTCCAGCCGGTCGCCGTTGGGTTCCGGGCTATTGGAATGAGTTGGCAGAAGGCAAGCACCAGTGGGTTTCCGGATTCTGGCAGGCGACAGAGCGACGCCGAGTGGATTACCGAGGCGCGCCACCAGCGTCTTTGGAAACAGGGCCGTCCACTTCCGCTCCGGGAGAGAATTATTTCTGGAGTCCTGGGGTTTGGGTTTATCGTGGGCAGGCCTATCGCTGGCGTCCCGGCTATTGGTTGCGTTATCGACCTGATTACGTTTACACCCCGTCTCGCTGGATGTGGACACCTGGGGGGTATGTCTTTGTCGATGGTTACTGGGATTACAGTATGTCAGCTCGTGGAGTCCTGTTTGCTCCCGTCGTCGTACGGGCTCCGGTAGTCCGTTATCGCCCCAGTGTGGTGATCGATGTAGGGCGTTTCCATATGCATTGGTTCGTACGTCCTAGTTATTGCCATTACTACTTTGGCGACTTCTATGACGCGCATTATCACAGCCGGTTTAGTATCTTCCCCCACCACCATTTTCATTTGCGGGTAGGTTACGATCCGTTCTATGCCTACAACCATGTGCATTTCCGCAGCCACTTCGGGATTAGTTATCACCATCACGTACATCATTGGCATAATTACTTTCATACGCACCATTTACATCGTCCCGCGCGAACCTTCGGCATGCAGTTAAGCTTGCACGATCATGGGGGGGATCGCCACTTCGGATTATCCATTTACGCTCACAATCTAAATCGATATCGAGTACAGGATGATGTTCATCAGCGGTTTGTACGAGTTGGTGTTGAGCACCGAAATGCTGCATCAGGAAACTCAGCGAACTACTTCCGGCTTGGCTATGAACGTAGCCGTATGGAAGGTCGCGTCGCGACTGGCCTTGCGACTGGTTCCGGTTCAGCGACATCGACAAAGTCCGGCACGTGGACGTTACCTCAGGTTCAGAGAGGTACGAATGTGACCGTCGCTTCGGCACAGCGACATGTGAGGGAGCTAGGAGATCGTGTTCCGGTAGCCAAAGCAGTACCCTCTGCGGCGCCAGGTACCACGAATCGTGTCGTGTCCCGACCTTCGGTATCGATCCCGAGAACTCCGGGGCCCTCAACGAGTCCTCGGCCGAGCGCTTCAGCGAATCTGCCGTCACGCGTGACAGTCGGAGGAGGTATAAACGGAAATTCGAGATTGCCAAGTCGACCTGGCACTTCGACCACATTTCCTTCGAGGACTCCATCGGGGGCGATTCCAAGTCGGGTAAATCCCTCTAGTCCGCGACCGTCGGTTCCTAAACCAGGTTCTACGCCACGACCATCGGTTACGCCTTCGGTTCCGCGGCCTAGCACGCCGTCACCTCGTCCTTCAGTAACCCCGTCGGTACCTCGGCCTAGCACGCCAAGACCTCGACCTAGTGTTACACCTTCGGCACCGCGGCCAAGTGTTCCTGCACCTCGGCCATCGGCAGGACCTTCGGTACCGCGGCCTAGCACGCCGTCACCTCGTCCAAGTGTGGCTCCTTCTGCACCAAGGCCGAGCATTCCATCACCACGTCCGAGATAGTTGGTGACTTATTGACATTCGGAATTAGGTTTTTACCGCAGCTCAGAGCGTCGTTTGCTTGCTCTGAGCTGCTTTTTATTTGACATTGAAAATAAATAAAACTCAGGATTTTTCGAAACTTCTGAGTGGCTTATGTAGTTTAAAGGCCATCCCATATCAAATTTGATACGGGGTAGGGTAATCCAATCCGGAATTAGAAAGTTTTACTACCATGCCACAGAAGATTGCAAGTCTCACTTTACTTGCTTTGACAGCATTTTACAGTGTTTCCGCCAGTGCTCAGCCTGGTCCTCCACGTTCGCCGAAGAGTCGGGGCCCACAATTTCACGGCCAACACGGTCCTCAAGATCGGGGACCACAATCCCACGGTCAACGCGGCCCTCAAGATCGGGGACCACAATCCCACGGCCAACACGGACCTCAGCATCGGGGACCACAATCCCACGGTCAACGCGGCCCTCAAGATCGGGGACCACAATTTCACGGCCAACACGGACCTCAGCATCGGGGACCACAATCCCACGGCCAACACGACCCTCAAGATCGGGGCTCACAATCCCACGGCCAACACGGACCTCAGCATCGGGGATCTCAGCCACAGAGTCGTGCTCCGCAGTCACGTCCTGACCAACGGCCAGGTGTTGCTCCATCGGTTGATAAACGAGCGGAAGCGGCTCGCATCATGGAAATGACAAAACGCGCTGTTGAATCAGGTCAGATGACTCGTGAGCAGGCCATGGAGCGATTCAATGCCTGGCGTCAACGCAACGGAATTGAGCGTATGCCAATAGATCGTCCTCAGACAGACCGAGCTCCTCAACGCGGACCTCAACCGCAGAGTCGTGCTCCGCAGTCACGTCCTGACCAACGACCAGGTGCGCCATCAGTTGATAAACGAGCGGAAGCTGCTCGCATCATGGAAATGACAAAACGCGCTGTTGAATCAGGTCAGATGACTCGTGAGCAGGCCATGGAGCGATTCAATGCCTGGCGTCAACGCAACGGGATTGAGCCTGTGCCAACAGGTCGTCCTCAGATAGACCGATCTCCTCAACGCGGACCTCAACCGCAGGGTCGTCCTCCGCAGTCACGTCCTGACCAACGACCAGGTATTGCTCCATCGGTTGATATGCGCGAGCAGGGTGCCAAGATTTTACAAGCTCTACGAAAGGCGGTTGAAGCCGGTGAGATCACTCGTGAGCAAGCCAGAGAGCGATTCAATGCCTGGCGTCAACGAATTTCAGGTAAAGCTTCGCAGCCTGCCCCACACACTCAAAGTCGTCCAGCCGTTCCGGCCGCAAAAGAAATCCCAGTACCTCCAGTACCTCCGGTACGCCCTGCTGAGCGTAAACCGCAGTCTGCTCAAGGAGCAAAACTAAAATCAGAAGCGATCCCTGCGACTAAGATTCAGCCTTCCCGAATCTTTCAGTTGCCTCCTAAAAAGAAAGAGAAGAAATAGTCCTGTCATTCGTCAAATGTTTTCGTTTTTTGATGAGTACTAATCTAAATGGCTCGACGTTTAATGTCATGAGAACACTCTTGGGATGTTAATGCCAACTCCGAAGAGAAGAGCTCCTCTGGTGATCTGTTTTTACAGATCATCAGGGGTTTTTTATGTGTTGGTGTTAAACTAGTGAATTCAGGCCAAGCTGCGGCAGAATGACGAGCGTGTTGAACCCCCTCTTTGTAATCGGTAACGCTGTTTTTTTGTTGAACGTATTGCCGATAGTCTTTAGTATGAGAGAGCTCTATATATTAAAGAAGCATGCCTTATTGGCATTTCAAGGCAGCATCCGGAATAAGGGAATAAGTTGATGATGCGTTCACTGCTATTATCACTAGCGGCAATTACTGTCTTAATACCCAATGCTAAGGCTGAGACGATTGACTCAGTGTTGTCGTCTGAGAATGGTTCGTTAGGAGTAACCAAGTCATCGGTTGGATTGGTCGATGACATGGCATTCATCCGCCGTGCCAGTGTGGATTTGATTGGGAGAATTCCTACTTTACAGGAATTAAAAGAATATCAGGCATGGCCGGCTGATCGACGCCGTGACATGCTGGTGGATAAGCTTGTCGAACATCCTCGTTTTGCCGATCGGTGGACGGTCTTTTTTGCAGATTTGCTTCGCTTGAGAAGTAACGTAACTGGGGGCTCTGCTTTGATTGCTCACGTGCACCGTAGTATTCGCGACGATGTGCCCTACAACGAGTTTGCAGCTACCTTGATTTCGACGAATGGTAAAGCGGGACGCAGTCCTGAAGTTGGGTTTATTCTTGGTGACAATGCGGACCCGCTAGCAATGGCTAGCGTGACAGCTCAGGTTTTTATGGGCGTACGCATCGGTTGTGCTCAGTGTCATGATCATCCATTCGATGTCTGGACTCGCAAAGACTTCTACAGCGTTGCCGCTTATTTTGGAAAAACGCGACGCTTCGAAAGTAATTTTACCCGCGTGGTTTATACTTCCGAAGGTGAACAGACTTCTGTGCTTTGGCCTCCTGAAGATGAAGCAGAAGAATCTGAGCGTAAAGCCATGGTGCCTTCATTCCCGTTTCCGATGATTGATGCTAAGGAGCAACCGGAATTCATTGTTCGTTATGAACAGCTGTTGAAACAGCAGGCTGATGCACTGGCAGCCAGAGATAATTCGCCATCTCTTGATGACTTACTCGCTGACGCGGATGGCAAGTTGGAGGCGGCCACCGGATCGGGCATCAATGTGGCCGTTGCCGAAGCTCGTGAAGAGATTAACAAAATTGATGTCAAAGCGAGCCTTTATAAACGCAGCGAATACCGTGAAGCATTGGCCGATCAAATCACTAGCCCTCGAAACCGACTGTTTGCTGAATCGTTTGTTAACCGGATCTGGCACGATCTAATTGGTCGTGGATTTGTAGAACCTGTGGATGACTTCCGTGAGGATAATCCAGCCAGTCATCCCGAAACCTTAGGGTTTATTGCTGATGAATTCGTTGCCAGTGGATACAGTTTTAAGAAGCTTGTTAAATCGATTGTTCAGTCAGAAGTTTACCAGCAAAGGCAGGTTCCACTAGGTGTCAACGAACTCGAGCAGGAAGAGTTGGAAGCGGCATTTCTGGCGACTCCTATGCGACGGATGCTAAGTGAATCACTTTATGACAGTATTGTTACAGCTGGTCATCTGTTTGATGTCAAATACCAGACTGGTGAAAATGAAAAGACGATTGAACAGGAAGTTAGAGTTTTACTTGCAGCGGATGGCGAGCCGGAACAGTTGGCAACCGCCGATGTCCAGGATTTGTCGGGCGGTCAGCCTGGGATGACAGATCAGGCAATGGCGGCGATGGACAATGGCGGAGCAGGATATGCTCTCGAAGATGCCATTGAATTGGACTTTGACGCTTTACTTGAAGAAGAAGATGAGGTGGAGCTGGATCGGATGGTTGCTAAGAGTCAGGAACAGTTGGAGGCCGAGCGGATGCAAATGGAAGTGCAACGCCGACCCCGCCCCGGAATGAAATATGAAACAAAGATTGTCAAACGGACGGTGGATGATAATCCACGATTTAGTTCAGCGTTAAGAATGGCAACACCCGCGCCGGTTGGCCACTTCGTTCGCGTGTTTGGGCAAACATCTCGCAACGATTTGGGCGAAGCACGTGATGACAATCCTTCCATGCGTCAGTCGCTCATGATGCTCAACGGCCGTTTGACTCATGAAGCATCTCGTGTGGGAACTCTTGAGCCGGTTGCTAAGTACCTGACCGGTGATAAACCACAGTTAGATAAAGCAATAGAACTGGTCTATCACGAAATCTTAACGCGAAATCCGTCTGCGGAAGAAGCTGATTGGGCCAAACAGATTATTGCCGAAGCAAAAACACCTCGTGACGGAATTGCGGATCTGCGTTGGGTGATGCTCAACAGCAACGAATTCCGTTTCCTGCCTTAGGCCATCGGTAGGATTAGATAACAAAATTTTATTAATAAAGATTGGTAACTTTACCAAACAGGAGAGTCAAACCCATGGCATGTAAAGATTACAAGCTGAGTCGAAGAGCGATGATGGGCGCTACCAGTGCTTCTATCCTCGGGTTTAGTATCCGTGACCTATTGGCTTACTCTGGTGCGCACCACGAAGCCAAAGCAGAGCATGTGATTTTGTTCTGGAACGGTGGCGGTATGTCCCATATCGATACCTGGGATCCTAAGCCGGGGCGACCGACACAAGGTGAATTTAATCCGATTGATACGTCAGCTCCTGGAGTTCAGATTTCTGAAATCTTCCCGAAGTTGTCGAAGCAGATGCATAACGCCGCATTGATTCGCTCAATCGCGGGAACACAGGGAGCTCACGGTCGTGCCAGCTATAACCTGCAGACAAGTTATTTGCCGGGGCCGAATCTGCGGCACCCAGGTGTAGGTTCAGTCGTCGTTCATGAACTCGATAATCACAGTGACCTGCCTCCATACATCACAATCAGTGGGCAGGCTCCACGAGCTAGTTATCTTGGGCAAAAGTGTGAAGCTTATTATGTTGCTGCTCCTGGTGAGAAAGACCCGTATCTGGCGTTCCCGTCGGATATCACTCAGGTACGAGGAGACCGCCGACTTGAACAGCTGGCGAAATTCAATAAGCGATTTTTGGATAAGAAAAACGATACTCGTCTAACTTCGACTCAGACGTCTATCGAAGATGCTGTCCGGCTTATGCGTTCACCAGCGTTAGAAGCATTTGAACTTGATAAAGTTGATTCCAAAACTCTGGAGCGATACGGCGACACTAATTTTGGTCGTGGAGCATTGATGGCCAGGCGACTCGTTGAAAAGGGAGTTCGTTTTGTGCAGGTGAATCGTGGTGGTTTTGATACTCACGGCAACAATTTCCCGGCCATGGCAAATCATGGTGAAGTCATGGATCCGGCACTAGCTTCCCTTATCGAAGATTTAAGTGAAACTGGAATGTTGGAAAAAACCATGGTCATTATGCTGAGTGAATTTGGTCGAACTCCCCGCATTAATGATAATGCAGGTCGTGACCACTGGGCATCGGTCTTCAGTTGCTTTATGGCTGGAGGCGGAATACAGGGTGGTCAGGTCATTGGTTCGTCTGATGAAGACGGAGCGATGCCGAAAGATCGTCCGGTTCAGGTGGCTGATATCCATGCAACACTGTGCCATGCAATGGGTATTGATCATGAGAAAGAAGTCATGACACCGTTACTACGTCCCATGAAGCTGGTTGATAACGGAGCTCCCGTGATGGAGTTGTTTAGCTAATCTGCCGGCCAGTTTGTTATTTGATAATTTAGAAGTTCTATAATGAAACCTGGTTGGCCAAATCGATTGGTCAGCCAGGTTTTTTTGTCGCTAGAGGCGACATGGCAATTTGATTGATCATAAGATCGAGGTATTCAGGATTATGTTGCGTTCCCCTCTCTACGCAGTAGGCCTCTCGTTAGCCTTTTCACTTTCCATAATTAGTTTTCTCACAGGTCAGGTTGTAGCTCAGGATCAACCCGATGCGGCATCTCCGACCTCTGGCGGACTTTCCGGAATGCGTGGGTCGCTGGTTGAGGATCGGGCGGCTCGTCAGTTGATTGATGCCGGCGATGCTCGAATGGACGCCAGTGAAACAGAAAAGGCCTTGGAGATCTGGAAGTCGGTGATCGAGCGGTATCCACGTAGCCGGGTGCGATTTACGGCTCATATGAAATTGGGGAAATATTATCTCGACCGCGAACGTGCTTATGATCGGGCGAGAACGCACTTCGAAGAAGTGACAATAGAAGATAATCGTGATGATGATCAACGGGCTGAAGCTCTGTTGAATGTTGGCGTTTGTCATTATTGGTCTCGGCTCTATGGAAAGTGTTTTCAGGTAATGCGGGATGTGATTGAGGAATTTCCAGTGAGCCCGCAGGTGAATCAGGCCTACTACTACATAGGTCTTGGGCATTTTCAGCAGGGACACTACAGCCGGGCGATTGAGGCATTGGAGAAAGTTGGAACGACGCTAACGGATGAAGATAGCAATAACGATAAACTCGAAGCCGGCAAGCGATTCTTTGTCAAAGTCGAAGATGCGGATTTGGCCGTGCTGGATGCCGAAGACAGTGTTGATGTCGTCTGTAAATCATCAGGTGGTGATGAGGAAATCGTGAAGTGCTTCCCTGTCGGACGTAATGTTCGCATCGTACTTGGCTCTGTTCCAACAGGACTTGGGGTTCCCAGGCCAAATAATGGGACACTTGAGGTAAAAGGAGGGGATACCGTTCAGGTCCTCTACACGGATTCCCATACGGAAGATAAACAGGTCAATGTTGAAGTGTTATCTGAAGTAACTGTTGTTGGGGATGGGGTGGTGCAATTTAAAGATGGCGCGTTTATAGAATCGCTCAACGGAGTAGTGCTTGGAAAAACAGCTAATCTTGAGATTGTCGACGCGGATCGGGATGTAACAGAGAATGCCGATGCATTACAGGCAACTATTTCTATTTATCGTCGAAAGACGGATGAAGAAATTGAAAATGAAAAAGCAGAGTTGATTGCTCAGACCGGGGTGCCGGGAGATGAGCAGACTCCACTGGACGACATCCCATTATTTGATGAGCAGGAGGAGAAAGTCGATCCATTTAAACTAATCGAAACGCTCCAGGTCACATTGACTGAAGTACAAGTCCAGAATCAACGCCGGCAGATTTTGACTTTGCCTGAAGAACAAACAGAGGATCAGTCGGGCGATCCAGCGTTGCAAAACTCGTCAGGAAATTCATTGCCTGATGGCGGCCGTAATTCTACCGATGCGGTTGAAACGGCAGTCGAGGGTCAATCGGTAGAAGGTGTCTCCAATGAAGAGGTCGTTGAAGATCAAGTTGAATCCAAAGCCGTGCATAGTGGAGTGTTTCGTACGACCGTGGCCGTGGTGCGAGCTGAGGAAGCGGTAGCTGATGGGCAATTGCAGGCATTGCCTGGAGATCAGATTCGGATTACTTATGAAGATCAGTTGCATACCGGTGAAGGTGTGGCAGTATTGATTTCCAAGGGGCGGTGCCTGGAAGGAAATATCGGTGGCGTTCGGGTAACTCGGGCGTTGATTTCAGATGAAGAACTCCGAGTTCAGACGCAATTGAAAACGGCCGATGCGTTAACCCGGATTGGTAATCGTTACAAGGAATTCGGCCTGAAGAAGAAGGCTGAAGAGAAATACGGCCAGGCGCTCGGTGTGTGTGAGCAAATTATGCCGGAAGTTCAAAAGTTGCGGGGGCGTTTGCTGGAAGAGACTTATGTTCAGCTCTGGCATATTTATTTTGAAATGGATCGTTTGAATTTGGCAGCTGCTATGTGTGAACGATTGCAACGTGAATTCCCCGCTAGCGGATTCGTCGATGATGCTCTTTTGCAACTTGCCGATGTGGCTCGGGTTGGAGGTGAACTTAATAGAGCGATTGGGATTTATACCCGTTTGGCGAATATGCAAACGAGTCAATTGCGAGGTGAAGCTCAATTCGGTATTGCTGAATGCTTTGAAGCGATGGCTGAGGCTCAAACCAGCGAGGCCGGTGCAGCTCAGTTAAAGGATAAAGCATTTCAGGAGTATAAGAAGGTATACGACCAATTCCCTGAAAGTGGCCGAGTAGGTGAAGCGGTGGCTAAGATGGCTAACCACTACTACGCGCAAAAGGATTATTCCCGGGCCATTGATACGTTTGAAACAGTGTTAGAGAGTCATCCGGATGCGAGATTCCTGGACGTGATTTTATTTAATTACGGTCGTTGTCTTTTCCGAATGGACCGACGTGGTCCTGCTCGTCAGCGATTCGAACAATTGATAGCAGATTTTCCGGAGAGCAGTTTGGCGCAGGAAGCCAAGAAAATTGCTGAAGCTCTGAAAAATGCGGGTTTTTAGTCGGACATATCTGCATTGAACTCTCTCTGTATATAGAAGCACAAAACATAGTTGATTGATTTCCACTGGAAAGCAAACAGAAGAAATAAAGCGATGAAAATTCAATTCAATAGCCTCAGCGATGATTCAGGATCAAATCCAACTAAGGTATTACGTGGTTGCCAATCCACCAATGAGCTTACAAAACAGTCAGGGTTTCCAATGGGGATCTTGTTTTGGATGGTGATGATGGTGGCGATACCTCACCTGCTATCAGTTCACGTACTTGCACAGGCAGGACAGCAGGCGGAGGGTTTGGTATCTGATACCGCCGCAATCAATCAGCAGTTGAGTCAACTGGAATCTGAGCTGGGCAAGTATAAAGATTCGGCCCCTGAAGCTGCGAACCTAATGCTGCAGTTGGCTGACGAGTATTACAAGCATGGTCGTGGTTTAGGGTTAGTCCGTATTTGTCAGCGTTTTACACAGGTTCATTTCAATCACCCTAAACACCGGGAAATGATGCTTAAGTTAATTGATGGTCAGCAAGTGTTGTCGCGCAATAAAGAGCTGATTGTAGCCTGTCGTCAGTATCTGGATCGTTACGGGGTATCGGCTGAGGCCGTGGGAATTGAAATCCGACTCGCAGATGCGTTGGATCAGACGACCGATCGCGAAGGATTTGCCAAAGCGGCAGAAGTTATTTGGAAACGACATGGGAATTCAGTGATTGGCAAGAAATACCTG
The DNA here is from genome assembly GCA_002717145.1 of Planctomycetaceae bacterium. GTDB lineage: Bacteria > Planctomycetota > Planctomycetia > Pirellulales > Pirellulaceae > UBA721. The sequence goes on from PBCP01000058.1 coordinate 46,098, forward strand.
GAAAAGGCGGTATATGCTTATCAGGCTTTACCTGGAGCAGAACTGCAACTGCAGGCAGCAGCAATCTCTGAAGAGGGCATGGAAAAAGTATCGGCCAAAAATTACGCACGTGCGATGGGTAATAATGCTGTCTATATTTACTCGCGGCTGTCCAAGCGAGTTGATTCAAACCGAGTTGTCAATCGTATGTTTCAACGAGGGCTTGTCGGAGATGCAGAACAGCAGCGGCTTGCCTATCTGCAAATAGCGGCCAACTACGAATCGCTGGAACAGTATACAAACGCAGCCAACATGTATCAGAACGCTCGCCGGATTCGTGATGACGCCGATACGCTCTACAAACAGACGATGGTCGTCTACAACAGCAAAACAAATCCCGGGCAGACGGAGGCATTACTGAATCAATTTAAACAGAAATTTAGTCAGGACGAGCGGAAGTGGACTTTGCAGCAGTATGTTGCCGGTCAGTATTACGGAGCGATGAATAATGCCAAAGCGTTACAACTGATGCGGGATGGGTTACAGGGTGATGCTATCAGTCATAATGCGGCTGGTGTCTTTGTGACTCTTAATGGCTCGGAACCTGCCAGACTTCAGGACTCAGAACGTGTCATTCGTGATGCGATCGGTAAGTCCAGGAATCCTGCTTCCCGAGCTAGACTCTATAGAACTTTGGCCTTCAGTATCTATACGGGCGAAGCATTCAATCAGAATCGTGCATTACAGTTGTGTCGCGAATTTCTGTCTCGCTATCCGGAGGGTGGTGGCGACACAACTCAAATGATTGATTACCTATTTAAGAATTCTGCGGATGATAATTCATTTCGAAATGATGTTCGGATGGTTTTAGCTTCTAGAAAGAAGTCTCTTCAGCACGCTGGATTGGTTGCCTATCCCGCAGCCTGGGTCGCTGCCAATCGAGGTAATGCGGATTACAAAGCCAGAGCTCAGATTTTGAAACAGGAACTGGCAACGGCTGATAATGACCCACTGGTTAAACTGTGGACGCAGTCGGGGGGGAATTCGAAAGGAGCCGCCACAGCTCGTCAGCAATTACTGGAGTCCGGGCACTTCAATGCCATGAATAACGATATGGCGATGCAGAAACTCAGCGAACAAACTTCGTATTATCGAAGCTATGCTCCAACCGCGGATCGTGGAACAGGAAACAAATACTATGCACTTTGGATTCGGCGGTTTCCGAATGATGTAAAAGTCGCCATGGACTATCTGTATATGGCAACCACCTATGGAACTCCGGAAGACTGTCGCCTTGCCTTACAGCACTTACTGCGTAAAGATCCTGTCGATGCAACCAGCGATACGTTTAATCGCATGCTGACCTGTGCTGCTCGTAATGAAGATGCCAATCTGGCTCGTCAGGCGTATAACTGGATCCGGCGCGAAGAGCAGCAGCACGGAATTCAGAGCTCTCATCTTACCGGCATGGGCGATATTCTTGCTGAATTGAAACTTGTCGATTTGGCAAAAGAGCGTTTTCAGACCGGTGCTGATATGCCGTTGCTGACTGCGGACAGTCGACAGTGCGTTGATCGACTTGTGGCTTTGGAAGAAGACTATGCTAAAAAGCTACAAATCCTGGAGGCAGCGTTTCGTAAGGAATCGGATCAGTTTGGAGCTTTACTGCACACCATAATCACCTTACGTCTGAGTCCGCCGGAAGGCACGAATATCGATTGGAATGTAATCATACAATTGCTTGGCCAGGCTCGGGATCGGGATTTGGACAAGCCGTTTACCAATTGCAGTGTTTCTCATTACAACGCTGTTTCATACGTTTCCAAACTGCGGGCTTCGGAAACGCTTGAGCCGACACAAATCAGGCAGATTCTGAATCAGTTTGTGAAATTGAATGTTCCATATGCCTCGCCAGTTTCAGAGCTGCTTCTGCTAAATGATCCGGAGACGGCTCGTCCGGAAACGATGGAACTACTGCTTACCTATCAGCAGGCCACACTTAATTGTGGAGACGACTATCAGGGGTTTGACCAGTTAACTCAGTTTGCTAAGTCTGCTGCGGCGAATCAACAACACGTCGTTGCGACGACTCTCGGAACAGGCGTCTTGGCAAACTTTGCTTCAGTTGATGAAGGTCGCCGCAAAGCTGTCCGCGATCTGGTCAGCCGGAGTTACACTCAGATTGGTGAAGTCGGACTGACCATCGACGAAGATAGTCCAATCGCTCCTTTGCTTCAGGCGGCACTTTATCTGCGGTTGGGTGATCATGAATTGGCATTTGATTTGTATAGCGAAAATACAGATCTGTTTGATGAACATCGAGAGCAAATGCCCGTAGACTTGGTTGAGTTTGTTGTCAGACGACTGATCGCCGCCGGTGGCGATGAAAACTTTAACTATGTCGAAGACCTTGTTCGTACCTGGCTTGTCAAAAATAGTGAGTCGGAAGAAGTTGGCGATGTTGCCAAGGCGACGATGCAGTTGTTGCTTGCAGAAAACTACTTCAAGGCGCGCCGATTTGACATTGCTCGCAGTGAATACACTACTGTCGTAAATCGATACCCGAATTCAGAACAGGCATTGGAAGCTCAGTTTGGAATTGGTGAATCCTTTATGGAGCAAAAAGTGTTTGATCAGGCTCAGCAGGTTTTCGATAAACTCGCTAATAGTAATGAGACGCTGATTGTAGTTCGTGCCGAATTCCTAAGAGGTGTTCTTTCTTTTCGTCGTGGAGATCGTGATGAAGCAAGAGACATTTTTCGCAGTGTGCTGGAACGTGTGCCTGATGTCGAACTTGCGAATCAAACTCTGTATAACCTGGCTGAAATCTACCGGGTGGAAGAGCGATATATTGACCAGTTAAATCTCTTGAGAACCATTGGGAGGCTGGGCCGCCAAAGCAAAAGTCGTCATAACCCCGGAACTCCATTGTCAATCGTTGTGCATGATAGTGACCTCGGAATTAGTCGGGGACACAACCGAATTCCAGTAGTGGTCACAACGACAGGTGGCGATCGGGAGATGGTTTACCTGATTTCCACCGGTGCGGGGAAGGGGCTGTTTCGTGGTGACTTGGAAACAATACTAGGGGATGTCACAGCTGAGGATGGATACCTGCAATTGAATGGCAAAGATGTCATCCGATGTGATTACCCTGAAGAGTTTCGGTCCGAGTTTAAAAGTGTCCCGCTTTCGGATGTGGATATTCGCATTGCTTCTAATGCAGATTTTGAAATTGCCAGTAGCATCGACGTTGAAAGTGAAGAAACCAGTTTTAGTGATGAGTTGATCGCGAGCCAGGAAGGTACTGATGATGAACGACTCAGTCAGTCGAGACCGTCAGATCAAGTAAAACCGGGGAACCCGCTTTATATTCAGGTTGAGGATCCCGATCGCGATTTGACTAGTGAAATTGACAACCTGGTTGTAAAACTTGTGACAGATAGTGGTGATGCTGTGCAGGTGAAAATCGTTGAAACTTCCCCCCACTCCGGCATTTTTGAAGGGACAGTGGATACCAGTGAATTGCCTGCCGGAGCACTGGCGACAGATTCGGCCATTGATCACAGTCCCCTCATGGCGATCGATAAAGATCCTAATACATTCTGGCTCAGTCAGCCTGACGGAGCGGCTCCGAAAGATCTGACAGTGGATATGAAAGATCTTTATGGGATTTCCCGAGTCAATGTAGGTTCACCTGATACAGAGAATAATCAGCCCGTGCGAATGGATCTTCTGGGGAGTTATGACGGTGAATTTTGGTTCCGCTTGTCAAGTTTTCCCCGACGCAATCAGGTGGCTGGGTTAAGTGAAACAACCTCCGGAATCCAACAACTGGTGGTGATGGGAGATCATCGTAGCTATCGGGAGTGGAGTCAGGTGTTAGCGTTGGCTGCGAATAAATCCGACGAGTTTACCGGAGTGGAAAATGAATTGGTGGTGCAGGAGGAAATCCCTGAAGACGAAAAGGCCGTAGCTCGCAGTGTGCTTTGGTCAGGGCTGTTTAATATGGAGCGTAGCGCTGCGGTTCGTTTTCGCGTGCAGGGCAATACGACAGCTCTTTCAGTCGACGGTATTCTTGAACTGCAAGTAGGTGTCGGTACTCAAACCGTGGACGTCTGGTTGGAAAAAGGCACTCACGAGATTCACGCCTTTAGTGCTTTTGCGAATCAGCAACAGGGTGGGAAACTGGAGTACGCTATCGCGAGTGTGGATACGCAGCAGGTTTTGTTGCAGCCAATGAGAACTGAGCAGTTTGTCGAAGCAGCAAACGAGGTCGAATTGATCGAAACCCCGGAAGTTTTGAAGAGATTCGATATCACCACAGCACAGTTGTCTAAGTCAACAGAGACGTTCGCATTAGTCGAAAAAGCAGAATCGATGGTGACTCAAAACTGGAATGCATTAGAAGATACGTTGAGTATTAGTCTCGAGGGAACGCAGGCCGGTGTCTATGAGTTGTGGCTCGAGTATAGTCGCAGTGGCTCGGGAGCTCGGGTTCAGTTGACACTGGATCAGCAGGTTCTGGATCATTCACTGGTTAACACAGGCTCCTACGATAACTATCAATCGGTCTTTGCTGGGCACATCATGATCGAAGCTTCTGGTAAGAAGCAGTTGCTGTTTACTCCGGTTGTTGTCACTTCCAATTTGATGGAATTGAAGGGGATCGAATTACGTCCGATTGACAGAGATGCAGTGGTGAAAAACGGAGATAGCTGGGAATTTAGATTTCCTGAACGACAAATTCGTTATACGAAAGTTGTGGTCAATGAGTATGTGGGAGACGCGGTCGCCATTAACCAAATGGAAGTTGGAAATGCCTCCAATGGTGAAACTCAGATTCCAACCGAAGCCGATATTCTATCGTTAGCTTCCAATGATGTATTAGAAATTGCCGCAGGCGACCGAGTGGTGGCAACCTATACAGACGAGCACACCCTGAACGAACTCAATACCGCACAGTTGTTAACCCGTGAGCTCATGGCGACCTATCACAATGGGGAAGTGAACGCCATTTCCTACAGTTTGACTTCGTCCGGTGCAGGTGGAGTCAATACCCAGCGAAAAGAGTTAATGCGAGTTGACCCGGGTGAACGTATCGTGGTTGAAGTCGTCGACTATGACGAAGATCGTTCTAATGATATCGATACAATTACAGTGGATATTGTGGTCAACGACGGAGATCCGATTCAGTTGGAGGCTGCTGAGACAGGGCCCAATACGGGGATTTTTACCAGAGAAATTGATACAGCTTCAACGGAGGCTGAAGGGAAACTCACCGTCAAAACGGGTGATGTCGTGTATCTACGGTATCTCGATAGCCAAAATACTTTTCCCGGACATACTGTTCCTCGTGAACGAATGGTGTTCGTGAATGAACCGACAGATGCACAAATCAGAATCATTCCGTCATTATCTCAGCGAACTTCTTCTACTTCTCCGGCATCAGTCCAATATCTTGCTGATAGTGCGAAACAGGATACAGCGGCTGTTGCTTTCGATGCTCCGTTGCTCGTCGAAGTAATCGATCCGGATATGGCTAAAGATACCGGAAGTACGGTCACCGTTGCCTTGGTTACCACTGGAGGATCGGTCGTCTTTGTTGATTGTGTTATTAGTAACAGTCACTCCAATCTTCCACAAAGTGTGACGGACAATGAAGCCTTGTTGGCAGGACGATTTGTTGGTCAGGTCATCATGCAATTGGGAGGGAAGGAAAGTCCTAACATAATTCCTTTGACTTCCGAAATGCCTCGTGGATTGATTGGACGAGTTCATGATGGGAAAGAAGATTCCGAATTGCTTCCGGGGTTGGTGGCCATGGTTCTCAATTTGACAGGTGAGGATTCAATCAGCCTGCGATACAAGGATGAAATCACAACCAATGGCGAATCACCAGTGATCCAACATAGTGCTCGTCTGGTTTCCACAGGTAACCTGCAGATTACCGATCGAGAGTACGAAGAAGATGTTGAACTGCTGCATGTCGGAGAAAAAATATTCTTAAAAGTGAATGATCCGGATCAGGATGTGTCGGATCAGCGAGACAGCATTCAGGTTACCGTCACGACTGAGTTTGGTGAGAATGAAACAGTTTCCTTGTATGAGACGACTGTTCATAGTGGTGAATTCACTGGAGCTTTTGATCTCGAGGCGACCGAAAAGCCAGTGGAGAAAAATCTCAATTCGGATTCACCACAGATAGAAACTTATTTTGGTGATCAGATCACGGTGACCTACGCTGACCTGAAGTCCGCGGAATCAACCGATGCTTTGGAGCTTAGTAGGGCACTTCCGGTTGTCGTCGGGACTGATGGATTGGTTACCGCGTTCTCGAAAGCGTTTGAAAACGAGGAATTGGCAGTGGAGACTAAATTTCGAATTGCCGAGAGCTACTTTGAACTGTTCAAGAGCCACAAGGAACTCGAACGAGACGAAGAAAAAACGGTGGATCTGGAAGCGGGTCGACGCATTCTTCAGGAAGTGATGGAAGATTATCCGGATCCTAAGTATATTCCACGGATCTCCTACTTATTAGGACAGTTCTCTCAGGAATTGGAACAGTGGTCACAAGCGATTTCTGCTTATGAAGTAATTCTGCAACAGTACGGCGACCATACACTGGCTCCTGATGCGCAGTACAAACTTGCTCAATGCCTCGAACAATCGGGGGATTTTGATGAAGCTTTGGAAGCCTATGTTACGCTGGCCGCTACCTACCCGAAAAGTCCGCTGATCGCGAGCGTGATGATTCGAATCTCGGATCATTTCTATAAGTCTGAGCAATATGAAATTGCCGCACAGGTTGGCGAAAAATTCCTCGAAAAATTCGACGGGCATGAACACGCTCAGCGGATGGCGTTTAGGATCGGTCAGGCCTTTTATAAGAACGAAGACTATCAAAAGGCTGGTGATTCATTTGACCGGTTTATGAAGTTATTCCCGGAAGATGCACTGAGTGCAGACGCTTTGTTCTGGAGTGGTGAAGCATATCGTATGGGGAACAATAACCAACTGGCTTTTAGACGATATAACCGTTGTCGCTGGGATTTCCCCGCAAGTGAAGCGGCTAAATTTGCGCGGGGACGATTGGCGTTGCCCGAAATGCTGAACCAATTCGAAGCAGAAGCAAACAGTATTGATAATGATAATTAAGTTTCCATTGAATTAGAGGGGCTCTCTGGCGAATGTCACTGCCATAGGCGTCCACCAATAGAACTCCCGGAAAGAAAACTAATAGAGTAGGCAACAAAATGACGCAACGATCGACACCTGGTGTCAGTTTTCAACTATTGGCGATCCTCACTTGCGGAATGATGGTTTGGGCCACTTCCGCTTTTGCACAGGATGACATTCTCGGTGAACTGACTAGTGAACAGGAAAATACATCGCCACAAGTTGATGATGGGAATCAGCCTGCGGACACTGAAGTGGCTGAACAGGCCACTACGGTGAATTCACAACAGACTCCAGAGGTTGAAGCTGGTGATGAGTCTGCCCCGGAAACTCCGCCAAATGAAGAATCGGCAGAATCAACAGCTGACGGGAATGACGCACAGGACAGTACCGATCAGTCCGAAGCTGTGGTAAGTGATGAGTCGGGGGCCGTAGAACAGTTTTTAAACTCAGGCGCGTTGGGGCTGCTACTCAATGGTGGAGCATTTATGTGGCCTATCCTGCTTATGGGGATTCTCGCAGTGGGGGTCATTATTGAACGTTATCGAAGCCTGAAAATGCTAAATGCGGATGATCAACAGGTACGCGAGCAGGTTCAGCAACTGTTGTTTGACGAGAAAATTGAAGAGGCTTTGGAATTGTGTGATACGCAACCGGGGCCGGTGCCTGCAGTCTTATCCGCCGGATTGCGTAAGTATTATGTGCTGCGAAAACTGGACTACGATGTAGCTCGTACCGAAGAACAGGTCGTGAAAGCCATGGATGATTACAGCGTCCATATCGTGGCTGGACTAGAGCGACACTTGCCTGTGCTGGCGACAGTGTCCAGCGCGGCACCAATGCTTGGTTTTCTAGGTACAGTCCAGGGGATGATCGTAGCATTCCAGCAGATTGTAGAACAAATGGGCGAGACGAATATTGTAGAGGCGGCAGCCAGCGGAATTCAGGTGTCGTTACTGACCACCTGCTTTGGATTAATCGTGGGTATTCCGGCTTTTGTGGCCTTTAACTATTTCACGAGTGTGATAAACCGATTTGTCCTACAAGTTGAGCAATCGGCGACAGAACTGATTGAAAATGTTTCCATTCAGTTAGCCGCCGCCGGGATGGATGACGCAGACGATTCAAGAGTGAGCTAATTCAGTGAAAGAACGACGTCGTAGAAAACTGATGGTGGAACCACCATCGAGTGCAACAGGTGATATTGCATTCAACCTGATTGTGTTCTTTCTGGTCTGCGCTTCGGTGCAGCCGGATAGTGGACGTCAACAAACCTTGCCCCGGAGTGAACAGGAAACCGAAGAACAATCAGAGAATATTGAAGTTCAGCTTGCTCGTAATACAGTCATGCTAAACGGCAATATTCTGAGACAGCAGGATTTCGACGCTGCGTTGAAACGAGCCCTCAACGGTAAAGCCAGATCGGAAGATAGAGTGGTCATTGTGAAGAGTAAAGCTGACACACCCTACCATCACTGGGTCGTGGTTACTGAAATGATCGAGAATGCTGGAGGTATTGTGACGATTCAAACCGAAGAGGAGCAGCAGGTCGTTGTGCCTGGTGGCTAGGAGGGGAATCGGAACATGAAAATTAAACGTAGAACATCACAAGCGGATGTGCCAAGTATGGCGATGGGAGATATCGCCTTCAACCTATTGATCTTTTTCGTGATTTTGGCGAGAGCTCAGGATGACAGCCATTTACAATGGCAGCCCGCTTCAGCAGAAGAAATTAATGCATCCGGAACAGCCAAAGTGGCGGTGTTAATTGATAACGAGAACAAATACTATGTCAATGGTCAACAAGTCGGAGCTTCACAGATCGCCGGAGAAGTCGATGCTCTTCTAGGTGAAGCTCCAGCAGGTGAACGCATTGTTCTGTTTAAAGTGCATCGCGAAGCTCAAGCGTTGTATTTCGAACCGGCCATTGAGGCGATTAGTGAAGTCGGTGGCGATATTGTTCACGTACTCGAACAAAAGCAGGATTAAATATGAACGAAGACCAACAACACGAACAGTCACAAAGTAAACGAGGAATTCTTGGAGATGTTCAAAGCGTCAGGCATAACGGCGTAGCGTCATTGACGGAATTGCGTGAATTCATAGGCTCCCTGAAAGGCCGGAAACCTCAGGAGGTCATGGGAGACGTGGCTAGTAACGGTTTGGTACAGGGGGTTTTGTTATCGACGGTTGGATTTGTTGTCATCTTGCTGGTATTCACAGTGATTCCCTTCTTTATGGCAGATGAAGAGTCGGTGGCCCAAAAGGAAGACAGTTCTACAGTCACCACCGCTTCTGAAGAAACTCCTCAACAGCAGGAGGAAACGCAGGAAACAGACCAGCAGACTCCTGCACCGGAAGAAGGAACTGGAGATGCAGTTTTAGATAACCTTGGTATTGGTGAAACGAAAGATGCCAATCCGGATGAAAACCCGTTAGGTGATAAGTTTAATGATCTGCTTGAAGGCGTAAAGTAAGAACGAGTGAGTGTTTAAATCAGTGGTAGTAATTTAGATGAAAGCTGTTCTTACAAAGCGTTCCTTTCAGCAGGGAAGTGTAGTTGCACTTGTCTGGTTGTTTGCTTTGATGGATTGGCTGTGGCTGCATCTGCTTCCTGATTCCATATTGACGTGTATATTCTCTATCATCTCGATCACATGCGGGATTGTTCTACGTACTCGGTTCAAACAACGAGCGTCTAAGACGCTACAGTTTTGGGGCATGCTTTCCATTTGTGTTCCCGTTGGCTGGCAGGCAGGTGTTTATTTCTCCGAATGGCTCGGTCTTGAAGTTTTTCGAGCCTACTTTGCTCGGGGGGGCCTGGCATTGTTTTTTATCACCGGACTGTCATGGGTTGTTTGGGGCATTGAACGTCATGCTCAGAGGATTGAATCCGCCAGACGTGATGAATTTAATCTGGAAAAGGTACTTCAGCGAAAAAATACAAAACGTCCCGCTAGCGATCGCCGTATTTGGAACCCGCTGGATCCATTCGCCTGGTATTACGGTCAAAAATCTCCTCGACTGAATCAATCTCTGAACGGATTTATTAGTTACACAGTATTGTTTTGTCTGATTTGTATGATTCTCAGTCAATTCCAGGGCTGCACTCAGTATTATGACCTACCAGCCGGTGGGGGAGAGAATCAGGCTGTTCAGCAGGTTGTCAAAGTTCAAAAGATAATTCGAAAGAAGTTTATTCTGAATCCATATAGTGCCATCAATTACAACACTCCGGATCTTGATGATGTAAAGCTAGAGCTAAACGAAGTCACGGCACATCGCTATACAAAGATGGGATTTGGTGAAGGAGAGGGAGCCGGGTTTGCCGGTGGCACGAATGACGGGATGGTCGGATTCGTACGTTTGGAATACCCTGGCGGCGACTGGAATCAGGACTTCGGTATTGGCGGCGATATGAATATGCTGCTCAAATATGCTGAACTTACGGGGCAGAAAATCGCTAAGAAAACTCAGGCTTACTCCGCTGCTCAATTGAAAACTTTTGATGGTGTGCGTTGCCCGCCGCTGCTTTATATTACCGGCCAAAAGAATATCTCACTCGGCAATAATGACGTGAAGATATTGCAGGAATATGTCAATGACAAGCATGGAATGATCTTCGGGGATAACGGCGGAAGTCGACACTTCCATAATCAGTTTTTGTCGATGATGCAACGAATCCTACCTGATGTTCGGCCTGTTCGAATTCCGACCGACGACCCAATTCACAGTCGACCCTATCAAATCACTCGGGTTCCCTATGTAGCTCCTCACGGAGGAGAAGAAGCTCTGGGATGGTTTAAGGATGGACGTTGGGTGGCTTACTACCATCCGGGTGATATTGGTGATGCATGGGCTGATGGCCATGCCGGAGTCTCACAGGAAATATGGTCCAATTGCTATCGGTTGGGTGTAAATATTATGAGCTACGCACATATCGAACATGCGAAATGGAGATTAGCTCAAAAACAAACAGGTGGAGAGGATGAATGAAAACGTTTCCTATTCAAATCTTGGTAGCACTTGCGGTGACCATAGTCACGACGCCGATCATAGCTCAAACAAAGATCGACGAAATGTCTTTGGATCGCTGGGCGAAGCTACGTGAAGTCGAGCGGTATCAATTAAATATTGCGGAAAAGTACTTCAAGGAAAAGAAGTACGATGTCGCCATGAGTGAGTATGAAAAGTACCTTTCACTCTACGAACGAAGTGATGCTGCTTCATTTGCACAACTCAAATGGTCACTTTGCTTAAATCAGCTAAGAAAGCAGAATACGGCCATCAAAGAAGGATTTCAGTCAGTGATTGATTACTGGCCTGACTCATCCGATGCGGCAAAAGCCTCTTACTTAATCGGTAGGACCTACGTCGAAATTGGTCGCGTATCGTATGGAAAGAAAGCTTTCCAGGAAACGATTGAAGATTACCCCAACAATCCAGTGGCCGTATACTCACTTTCCGGTCTGGCAGAAATTGCTCGTCAGGAGAAAGACGAAACGAGTCTGGTAAAGATCTGGAAACGTCTGGCATTTGACGTTGAGCGTACAAAACTGACCGGTGGGACGTGTGCTACTGCTGCTAATTCGTTGGCCTCCTATTATTTCAGCAAAGGTACCTTCCCGGACGCCTTAAAGAGTTTGCAAGCGAATTATAAAGACGATCAGCTAAGTTATTACGTTTACTACTACGTGCGGTCACCACTCGGAAGCCTCATAGGCAATGAACAGACCAACGGTACCGGCCTGCGATTGGCTGATCAGGTGGTTGCATATCTACGAAGTAATTTGGAAACAGATCTGTCCACAGATGAACTCAAGGCAAAAGCGGAACAGCAGTGGCACCGGATGATCGAGGTTGAAAAATACTCCCGTCGCGATGAAAAGGTGCTGGCAGCCTATCAAGCGATGTTGGGCGTCTTTGGCAATACGGACGCTATATTAAGCAATCTGGCAGACTATCACGCTTCTCAGAAACGATACGAGCAGGCCCGATCGATTTATCGCCAATTCAAAGACAAGGTTCAGGGATTGTCAAAAGTGGCGAGTAGTTTTACGGCGGAAGGCAATGTCACCGAAGCTGTCAAAGTCTACAAGCAGCTTGCAGGCATTGATGCCGAGAATTCTCCGCAATGGCAGGGAGCCGAGGCAGGAGTCTATGTTTCTGTGAAGCAGTATCCGGAAGCGATCCAAATCTACCGATCGCTGATTGCTTCAGATGCCTTAAACAGCCAGCAGTGGTTATGGGCCCTGGCAACAACTCAACGTGACGCCAATCTCCTGAAGGAGGCGATTGGTACATTTCGACAGTGTGAGAATTTCCCGGAAAACTATCGCCAGATGGCTGGTTGCCATCGCGCACTCAAAGAGTATAAAGAGGCGCTGATTTTGTACGGCCAGATTATCGGGGGTAGTGAGTCGATGGCACCCTGGGCACAATTGCAGATCGGGTATACCTACGAGCAGATGGAATCGGCCGAATTGGCCATCAAAGCATTTCAACAGTGCTGTAAACGGTACCCCAAAGCTTCCTATGCCAGTACTGCTCATGCTCACCTGCAGAATAAGTACAAAATATCCGTCACACTTGGGGGCGGTACTGATGAATAGAGTGCTAGTCTAACCTGACTTTCGTTAATTTAGATCGGAATAGACGTAAGTTTAAGCACAGTGATGGATTCCGTGTTGGTCCGTTGTGAGGCTACTTAGCCCGTCATTCAAATCTTCACTTGTTAGATGGGACTAAAGGTATATTCAAATCGCGACCTTCAATTCATAATGTGACTCATGAGCGGTTCGACATATGATTACGATGTTTTGGTTGTTGGAGCTGGGCACGCAGGCACTGAAGCGGCCGCAGCAGCGGCTCGTGCAGGCGCACGAGTTGCTCTATTAACCACCAATCTTGATACCGTTGGACAAATGAGTTGCAATCCGGCGATTGGTGGTGTTGCTAAAGGTCAGATCGTCCGTGAAATTGACGCGCTCGGCGGTCTTATGGGGCGTGCTATCGACAAGACGGCGCTTCAGTTTCGCATGCTAAATCGCCGCAAAGGTCCGGCGATGCACAGTCCTCGTGCTCAAGCTGATAAAAAACTCTATCAGCAGGAAGTTAAAAAACTGATCGAACAACAACCGGGCATTTCTCTCAGACAGGAACTGGTCGAAGATATACTGACCGAAAAGGTCGGAGATACAACAAAGGTGACAGGCGTTCGAGTACGGGGGGATGCACTTTATCGGGCTCCGGCAGTGATTCTCACAACAGGAACGTTTCTTTCTGCCTTAATGCATACCGGCGAAGCCAAGACAGCAGGTGGTCGGGCAGGGGAAGGTACCAGTAGTGGACTTAGTGAAGCCTTGACCGAAGCAGGATTTCGATTGGAGCGATTCAAGACAGGGACTCCACCGCGCCTAAACTCGCGTACCATTGACTACAGTCAGGCTGAAGAGCAACCAGGTGATGACAATCCTGAACCGTTCTCATTCATGACCGATCAACTCACACAAGAGCAGCTCCCCTGCTGGATCTCCTACACCAACGACAAGGTGCACCAGTTAATTCGTGATAATCTTGATCGAGCTCCGATGTATAGTGGGCAAATAAACTCCGCCGGTCCTCGTTATTGCCCTTCAATCGAAGATAAGATTGTCCGTTTTGCTGATAAGGACCGACATCAGCTTTTTCTTGAACCGGAAGGGTATGAAACCGAAGAGGTTTATGTAAACGGTATTTCGACTAGTCTGCCACGCGACGTTCAGGATGCAATGTTTAAATTGATTCCTGGCCTGGAAAACGCTCAGATCATGCGTTACGGATATGCCGTAGAGTATGACTTCAGCCCTCCGGATCAGCTCCGGCCGACGCTGGAAACTAAATTTATTGGCGGATTGTACTTTGCCGGTCAGATAAATGGAACGACAGGATATGAAGAAGCCGGAGCTCAGGGTTTAATTGCCGGAGCAAATGCTGCATTAAAGCTGGCTGGTAAAAATTCGTTGATCCTTGAGAGAAGCCAGGGATATATTGGCGTCCTGATTGATGACCTGGTGACGTGTGGTGTAGATGAACCCTATCGAATGTTTACAAGTCGGGCTGAGTATCGATTACTGCTGCGACAGGATAACGCTGATCGTCGCTTAACGCGGCTAGGATTTGAGCATGGACTGGTCTCTCAGGACCGATTCGATCGACTTGTTCAAAAGGAATCAGAGATAGAAGAAGCTCTCAGACTGTTGGATACGAAGCATATCGGACAGGCGACTTTAACCAAATATTTGCGCCGTCCGGAAACGACTTGGGATGAAGTTGCTCAACAACTGCCAGCATTAGCAGAGTTATCAGCTGAAGTGGTTCAGCAGGTAACTTATGATGTGAAGTACTCGGGGTACATCGCCAGGCAACAAATGGAGATCGATCGTCAGAGTCGCCTGGCAGAAAAACAGATCCCAGAAAATTTCGATTACGCAGCGATTGGGCATTTGCGTACTGAGGCTCGCCAGAAATTATCTACGATACGTCCCGCAACGATCGCTCAGGCATCACGTATTAGTGGAATCACGCCTGCTGATATGGCCTTGGTCACGGCTTATCTGCAAAACCGTTGATTACAAAAATCGCCGATCACGCTTTGATCAAAAATCCAGCCAAGCGTTGTTTTCTTCTGAACTGGCCTGGACTCGTTCAATGAGACGTACACCTTCGAGTCCGTCATAAACATTTGGATAAAGTGTGTTAATTCCAGGGTTAAATCCATTAGCGATATTCTTGGCAATATCGTCGTAGGCAGCACGATAAATGTTTGCAAATGCTTCATAAAAACCTTCCGGATGTCCGCCAGGGATTCGGGTGGCAAGGCGAGCTAATTCATGCATGTATGCTCCCGCTGGGTGGCGGTGCATGATTTCAGTAGCCGCCCCCTGTCGTTGCATGACTAGTCGGTTTGGATCCTCTTGATTCCAAGTCAATGCTCCTGCTGTACCATCAATCTCAAGTGTGAAGTCATTCAGTCTGCCATGGCTCATTTGACTGTATGTGATTATGCCTAAGGCACCATTGTCCATTCTCAATTGAATCAGTCCATAATCATCCAATCGTCGAGTCGGATGAAATGACTCCGTCGTTGCTGCCAGTTGGTTTACGTTTAATCCCGTTACAAATCTCAACAGATTATATGCATGCGTTCCGATATCACCGAGCGACCCAGACCCCGCTTTGACAGGATCTGACTTCCACGTCCCACGGGATGCAGTGACCGATTCATCCAGTGTTGTTAACCAACCTTGAAGATAGGTTGCCCGAATTGCCAGTATGTCACCGATTTCACCTGCTTCAATGATTTCCCGTGCCTGCCGAATCATGGGATACCCAGTATAGTTATGGGTTAAGGCAAAAATCTTACCGGTTTGCTCGACAGTTTTCACCAACTCTCTCGCATCTTCCACTTTATTGGTCATCGGTTTGTCACAGATTACATGAAATCCTGCTTTTAATGCCGTCTGAGCAATCTCTGCATGTGTGTGGTTCGGCGTGGCAATGCTAACGAAATCTATTCGATCCTTTTCATCGAGTTGTAGTTCAGATTCGATTAATTGCTGTACGTTTTCATAGGCTCGGTCTTCGTGAATCCCGAAGATAGAAGCAGAATCTTTAGCTCGCTGAGGATCTGAACTTAGGGCTCCGGCACAAAGCCGAGCTCGATTGTCGAGGGTTGCAGAAATCGCATGCACTTTTCCGATAAAAGCAGCACCTCCTCCTCCTATAAGGCCCATACGCAGTTTGCGATCGATTTCCGGATTCAATGGTATCACCGTTGACTAGACACTAGAAGAAACAATGGGGAATACAATGACGTCCCAACTAAAAGTCATTGTATCCGATCGCACCCAGAGCGAATTCCCCAATCTGATCTGTAGCAAATGTCCTTCGAGCACGTTGTTTTATTGGTGTTGACGCCGAATCTAATTATTTGGCACAATCTGCCTCGTTGGGAATTTAGCCAAGATTGGAAAGCTTGGTTAATCCAATGAGATACGTTGTTCTTGGGATCTAAGTGATTTGAGATCGGATAGGACAACTGAGTAACTAAGGTGATAGACAGGAGTTGGAAGCAGCAGGGAATTTGAGTAGATTTTCCGGACTGTTTTCCAAACCGATTATTTCAGGAGGGACTTTTCGTGTCACTCTCAGCAAAAACAGTGTTTACGACTGGCGAAGCAGCCAAAATATGTAAGGTCAGTCAGCAGACAATCATTCGTTGTTTTGACAACGGTACATTGAAGGGATTTCGCGTGCCTGGTAGCCGCTTTCGTCGAATTCCACGTGAGCAGTTGTTCGCCTTCATGAAGGAAAACGGAATTCCAACAGATGCATTGGAAAGTGGCGACCGTAAAGTACTGGTTGTCGATGATGATGTTGAATTAGTGGAATTGTTGGTCGACGTTTTCGAACGCGATGGTCGTTTTGAAGTTAAGACTGCAAACAATGGATTTGATGCCGGAATGTTAGTGCGGGAATTCCGTCCAGACCTTGTGGTCCTGGATGTCATGCTTCCGGATATTAACGGTAAGGAAGTCTGTGTTCGTGTTCGTAACGACGACACACTGGAAGCGGTCAAAATTATCTGTATTTCCGGTATGGTTGAGCAGGATAAGATTTCAGAACTGACAGCTGCTGGAGCAGATGATTTTATGCATAAACCATTTACAGTTGATCGTCTGTTGGATCGGGCATGTGATCTTCTGGAAATGGAGAGAGCAGTCACCAATTAGTTTGACTAAACTAGTTCCCGGATCTAGTTAGCGAAAACAAGTCAAAGACGCGCATCATCCGGTGTGCGTCTTTTTTGCTTGCATATTCCCAGACAATGTTATGACACGCTGGCCAACGATAACTATCCATGATCAATCGTTGGGGTTGCCTGCTTTGCCGGCTACCCTCAATCGCCTTGTGCGCATCGCCGTGTGCCTGACTAGAGAAAATCGTGAACAGGAATATATTGATCTTATAGAGGGTGATCCTTTTTTTGCCGTTTGGCTAGCCGCTCAGGCCAGTCAGCGCGGAATAGCAATAGCATCAGAAAGTGATCTCGGCGTATGGTTGAAAGAGGATGGCGAACAAACTATTGCCGAACTTGATCCAGAGCCTACGGACGATCTGTACCCACCGGACCCGGAAGCCTCAGCCGCTTATATCTGCCGATTGCTTGGTGCTGCTAAGGATGCAGGGCAACCCGTAGTATCTGTTATTCAGTCCGTTTCACTGGATTTGGAAGCGGCTGGCGATCAAATTGCCAATCAGTTGATGAAGCAAATGAATGCGGTTGTGGATTGGGATGGCCCGAAAGTAACGTTCGCCGATTGGCAGCGAGTCCTCAACTGGGATCAACGAGACGAATTGTTTGAACGCCAACTACATCACAAGAAGATGTTGGCCATACGTAACTTCGCATATGGTGCCGGCCATGAAATTAACAATCCTTTAGCAAACATTACGTCTCGTGCTCAGAATCTGGTAAAAACTGAAAAGGATGTGGCAAATCGAAGAGAACTATTAACTATCGAGACTCAGGCTCATCGCGCATCAGCCATGATTGCTGATTTAATGGTTTTTGCAGTACCTCCATCGCTGACGTTGAAACCTGTGAGTGTGAAAAATCTCGTAACTCAGTCAGCTCAGGAGATGAGTGAGTTTACGGCTCCGTTGGGATTGGAGCTCGAGGTTCATGATGGTGAAGATGTCCTGATCCAGGCTGACGAAGAAGCCTGTCTCGAAGTTTTCAAGGCAGTGATCCAAAATAGCATTGATGCATTGGAGGAAGGAAAGATTTCCTTTTCCTGGCGAAGTGAAAACAACAAAGTGTTTGTAATGGTTACTGACACAGGTTCACCGATACCAGATGAGCATCTGGAGGTATTGTTTGATCCTTTCTTTTCCGGGCGAGAGGCCGGACGAGGCATCGGGTTTGGACTTACCAAAGCCTGGCGAGTCATGCAATTACACCATGGGGAAATTCGAGTGGGGAATCAACCTGGGGGAGTTATCACCACCATGCAGTTTGTGAAAGTTCCCGACTGAATCTCCACACGAATCGATGAGTGTTGAAAGATAGGATTGTCCGGCTACTGTGCCAGCCCTCGTCGAGCCAGTTCTGCCATCACGCCACGTACGATGGCCTCGATATCGATACCACTTGCCGCAGGATTATATTGAAAGCTGGTTTGAGCTTCCTGCATAAATCCTTCATCACGCAGCATCTGCTCCAATTCTCCACGAAGAACCTGTAGCTTGGCGGTCAGTTCAGGACCTTGAGGTTGGCGTCCGGTACCTGTATTAAACCCTCGCAGTTTAATGGCTTCACGAAAGCCTTCAGGAAATTCGCTCCGATAAATCATGGCATCAAAAAGGCGGAGTAGTCTGTATTGGAGGTCTCTGGCTAGCTCCCATTGCCCGGTCGATGCCAGCTGGAATATCTTTCCAGTGATTTCAGGGCATACACCACTCGAAGCATTGGTCCCTCCGTCAGCTCCCACCCACATCATGGGAACTAATACCGGGTCCCATCCAGTCATAAATGCAAAATCAGGACGATTAGGTCGAACTTTGGTGATCATACGCATCATCTGAGGGATGTCCCCGGATGAATCCTTGATGCCTACCACTCGATCACAGTCATCAGCAAGCCTGGCGACAGTATCGACATCAATCGGTGAAGCAAAGAGTGGAATGTTATACAGAGTCACATCGATTGGCGAATTATCGGCAATTTCTTTGAAGTATGTATAAACTGCTTCGGGACCGATTTGGTAATAGAAGGGGGAAACGATGGCCACGGCGGTGGCTCCCAAATCGTAGTATCTCTCACATGCTCGGATCGTTTCTCGTGTATTTGCTTCTGCTGCTCCTGCTAAGATCGGGACCCGGCCGTTCACTTGATCAGCGATGATTTCAATAATCCTCACTCGCTCTTCAGCAGTGAAACGAGTGAATTCACCCGTCGATCCATTGGGATAGAGACCATGTACGCCTTTATCGATCAACCAATCCACATAACGTCGAGTTTCCCCTTCATTTATGTTTCCGTTGTTGTCCAAACAGACGATATTAGGAGTAAAGATACCGGATAGTTTTGCTTGACTCATGACTGACCGTATTCCACGATGGCGATTGGTTCATTTTTAACGGGTACGGATTACCTAATCCGTATAGATTTTCATTAACTTGAAAAACTATACCCTTCGACGAATGGCATGTCGTAAAAAATCATAACTTTTCTGACTGGCGAAACCGTAGCGGTCAGAGAATCAGCGAAGAGAGAAGCAGTTATGTTGGTTGTAACGAATAATCAGTGGTAAGCATGTTCAATAGATGACATGAATACGTTGACTAACATATGAAATCATGATTTGGTAACACTCTATAAAAACAATTCCATGGCGAACCAAGTTCCTACCAAGACCAGCTTACCGAAATCCTTCGGTCTTCTGATATTGGGGATATATTTCTTAATATTCACGTTCACCGCATCTCCTGGGCAATCCGGGTCTGGTGAAGTCGGGATCACAGCTCACCATGTCCCGTGGATCAGACTCATCATTCCGGATGAAATGATTTTGGAATGGGCGGAAAATTCGGCCGACAGAATTGAAGTATTAGATCGTGTCCCGTTGTTGTTCGGAACTTCCGCTCTATTGATCACAGTCATGCTGATCGGACGTGCCGGATTACGGGGATTCAAAACGATTTGTACGTCGCGGCTCGAAACCAGTGTGCTCGCATTTGCCTTAGGAACAACCTTGCTCACGTTGTTTGCGTTTTTATTGGGAGTCTTAGGCGGGCTCAGGCTATGGTGGGCATATCTATTGCCGCTGGGAATAGCGATCGGTATTGAATTAAAGGCTGATGATGGATCCCTGTCTTGGGCACGGTTGAAGTCAGCGATCAATTCGAGTTTCGTAATCAACCAACTTTCTTGGTGGTTGATAGCCATTCCCGTCGCGTTGATTCTTGCCGGCGCGATGCTCCCTCCCTGGGAATTTGACGTTCGCGAATATCATTCACAAGTCCCTAAAGAGTGGTTCCAGTCTGGTGCAATCGAGCACTTGCCACATAATAGCTACTCTTCGATGCCATTAGGAGCAGAATTGATTAGCGTGGTACCAATGGCATGGGCTCAGTTGTTTTCTGAATCGGATGCGTGGTGGTTCGGAGCTCTGATTGGTAAGACATTTCTAAGTCTCTATGCTTTGTTTGCGGGATTGGCAGCCTGGGGGTTGGCTGTTCGTCTGGGTGACAAATCGTCGGGGGCGATAGCAGCGATACTTACCGTGACGTGTCCATGGATTGGATACATCAGTATGACCGGATTAAACGAAGTGGCACTCACATTCTTCTGGTTATCCGCTTTGTTAGTCATCGAAAGAAGTGGAGACGAACAAAAGTCATGGTTCCGGGACACCTTGTTGGTAGGGATATTGGCGGGGGCTGCCGGAGCCGTGAAGTATACGGGGCTGGTTTTTGTGATCGTGCCGGTTGGTGTTTGGTTGTGTTTTAAATTTCGTCAGAGATTTTCGGTGGTTATGGTCGCATTTAGTCTTGGCTGTGTCATTTCCTTTGGGCCCTGGCTGATAAAAAATACGGTGCAAACTAATAATCCGGTCTATCCATTGCTCGGAACTGTTTTTGAATCTCCTCAACGTACTGCAAAACAAGTAGAGCAATGGGATAATGCTCATCAGGTTCCGTCGGACGATTCATTCGTTGATGGTCTCAGTGAGTTTCTGTGGCAGGGGGCTCTGGTCAGTCCGCTGCTGATAGGCACAGTTCTCGTTACGTTAATACTCCATCCCAAACGTCGGAAACTCTGGCCTTATTTTGCAATGTTGACCTATAGTCTGTTGGTCTGGTGGCTGGCAACTCATCATCTCCAGCGGTTTCTCGTTCCATTGCTTCCGTTACTGGCGGTGGTCGGGGCTGTCGGGATGTCATCGTCTCTGAAAGGATATCCCCGCTGGCGCGCCGGTGTTCTAATTGCATTGGTGGTTTACGTGTTTATGTATCTGGGTGCAGGAATGGAAACCGACGCTCGTTTACTGGTGAGGCTTGAAACGCTTCGCTATGGTCCTGCCCTTCAAGAGTCAGATACAGCAACATTTCGTGTGCATCGGTATTTGAATCAACAACTTGGCAATCAGGGGCGTGTTGTTTTGGTTGGTGATGCAGAGCCTTTTGATCTTAATATGCACGTCGACTACAACACGTGCTTTGATTCCTGTGTGTTTGCAGATTGGTTGGAAGGTCTTTCTCCATTGCAACAACGTCAGACTTTGGTCGATCGACAGATTGATTTTATATATGTGAGTTGGGAGGAACTCGACCGATACTCCGGCAGCTATGGTTATGATGAAAGAGTGAACCGGGACTGGATTGAACAATTAATTGAAAACAAAGTGCTGGTGCCAGAGCAAAGTGTAGATATCAAATTAAGTTCTGGTCAATTGTTTCGCGTTGCCCACTAGTTGATTAGGTCGCTATGTTATTTCGATTCCTTGTTGCCAATATGCTTAAGACACAGGCACAGGATGCGGTACGTAACAAAGTAGAAGAAATTGTTACGGATCAGGTGCGTAACCTCGAAGAAATGAAGCAGGGGCGGGAAATGCCTCCCTGCGATGTGGCAATAGTTTTTGCGAACCATTTAGAAGCTACCGGGGTCGTCGATCAGATGGAAGCTGTTGTGAGTACTCAATGCGTTAGCTTCGTCGAACATGCCGGAAGGTGGAGAGGACGCGATGTCGTGGTCATTGAAGCAGGTGATACCTGGAGACAGGTTGCCAAGGCAGTTACCGACCTGATCAATATGCATCAGCCAAACTGGGTTGTCTCCGCAGGCTTTGCCTCGTCGCTCTGCACAGAAATACGTAAAGGGACGATTGTCATGCCAGGCATAATCCGCGATGTGAAAGGGAGACGACTCGAAGTGGGCTTACAACTAGCCAGTGATTCGCGTCAACGAGGTCTTTATACCGGTGACCTGGTTTCGACTCCTGAATTGTTGGAAACTCCTTCGAAACGTAAAAAGCTGGCTGAAGAATCGAGTGCTCAGGTGGCTGATATGGAATCAGCAGTGGTGGCAGAAATCTGCCGTCAGGCGAAACAGAGGTGTTTGGCAGTTCGTGTTGTCGCTGAAGCCTTTGACGAAAAACCACCGGAGCTTATGAGCCGTATCTTGAAACAGGGCACGGCCGCCGGGAAACTTGGCGCTCTTTCGAAGGGACTCTTTACACAGGCGTCTCAACTCAAAGAAATGTGGGATCTGAAGAATGAGGCCTATAAAACTTCCGAACGATTGGCCGATTTCCTTGCCGGAGTTGTTCGCCAATTGCGGTTGTAGTAAAAGGAACTCCAGTTGTAGTGCTGGACAGAGCAATTCGACTAGGCCATATTTAATTCGTCTCGACGACTAAAGATGAGCGTGACGATTGACTACGGAGAAAGTACCTGATGAAAGTTATCCTGGCAGCTCCTCGCGGTTTTTGTGCAGGCGTTAATATGGCGATTGAATGCCTGGATTTGTCCATTAAGACGTTAGGCCCCCCCGTCTACGTCTATCACGAAATCGTTCATAACAAATATGTGGTCGAATCGTTTCAGGGTAAGGGAGCCGTTTTCGTTGATAGCCTTGAAGATGTTCCGATTGGGGCAAACCTTCTCTTTTCGGCTCATGGTATTTCCCCGCAGATTCGTCAACAGGCTCGCGAACGCGAGCTCTACGCAATTGATGCCACTTGTCCACTGGTCACAAAAGTTCATCTTGAGGCGGTTAAATATGCTAAAGAGGGATTTTCTATTCTGTTGATTGGGCATGAAGGTCATGATGAGGTGATTGGTACTATGGGCGAGGCGCCAGATGCAATTATTCTGGTGGAAGATGAGGAGGATGTTGACAGGATTGAAGTAGCTGACGAATCCAAAGTAGCTTACCTGACTCAAACCACGCTCAGTGTTGATGACGCCAATCGTATCATCAAGAAGATTCGCGAGCGATTTCCTGATGTAAAATCACCTCCGAAAGGCGATATCTGTTATGCCACTCAGAATCGTCAGGAAGCGGTACGGATTATTGCAGACGATGTTCAGTTAGTTCTGGTGGTCGGTAGTCAGAATAGTTCGAATAGCCAGCGATTAAAGGAAATCGCGATCGAGCAGGGGAAAGCAGCCTACCTCATCGATGGTGTGGATGACATCGACGATTCCTGGTTTGAATCCGTAGACACGATGATGATAACTGCGGGCGCCAGTGCACCGGAAAACCTTGTTCAAGGATGCGTTGACTACATGAAGCGGAATTTTGACGCGGAGTTGGAGTCCCGTGTGATTCGGGAAGAAAAGGTCCACTTCAATCTTCCTAAGGAATTGAAGGCTTTACTTTAATTCAACGATTCTTAAATTGCGGAAACTAAGATTCGTCGTGGGATCATGACCTTGAATCATAATGGACCCTGCTTCCGTCCTTAAACCGCGACGAGGATTGTCGTCTGCTTTTCTTTCATCGTACCAGTCACTGACCTGGTATCCATTTACCCAGACTGCGATGTGATTTCCGGACATCACAATCGTTTTGTGAAACCACTGATTATCCTGAGCGACGATTCTGCGCGCATCCTGCCGACGGAAAATACCACCGGTGCCACAGTCAGCAGGAAGAAGTGGGTTGCCATCCTGCATACCGTTTTGGATTTGACTTTCATATCCCATCATGACATCCCCAGGAATACAGCGAAGGAAAATACCCGAGTTGAGAGCTTCGGCGTAGCTAATGCATTCGAGTTGTAATACGAAATCTGCATAGTGACCTTCTGTTTCCAGTTGACCCCGGCCGTTGACGACATTGAGTTCACCAGAGTCAGTAACGCTAAATCTACTTTCCATTTCGGGATACTCGATCCAGCCAGTGAGGTCTTTGCCGTTAAAGATGGATTCTAGACTGAGTGGCTGCATGATGATATTACGAAAAGCGACGGCTCCTGAGTTGAGTTGCAAGCCAATGAATCCCCGCGGGATTGGATTTTCGTCGATATAATCCAGTACCAGATTGCCATCAACAAGTGCTTTGATTTGATTCCCCAGGACAGTGATTTCAGCCGTTTGCCACTCGTCGGAAGTCGGAGCATTTTCTATTTTACGGCGACCAACCAAGCTGCCAGTTGGGAATGGGTTGTCTGCCGGAGCGATATTAAATTCATAGCAATCCTTCGTGGGATCCGTCGGTTGACCAGCGGTTCTTAAAAATATTCCGCTATTAGTCGCTTGATCGGCCTTGAATTCCAATCTCAGTTTGAAGTCAGTGAATTCTGAGGTTGTGCGCAATAGCCCCTGTGTACCTTCGCTTACGGTGATAGCTCCATCCTCGATTGCCCAGTTGGCGTCGCTTTCTGCATGCCAGCCAAAGAGACTGCCACCGTCAAATAGGCGAATCCAACCGTCGTTTAAGTCCTGGCTTGAAAGAGGTATAGGTTCCGGAGCAGGTAGGACAGGAGGTGGTTCGTGTACTTCTTCTTTCTCATTTGGCCGTCCGGTGTTGCCTGGATTTGTATCGGCAGTGGTGGGCTGTTCCAGAGCGGCAACGGGATCATCCTGTTGTTTTGAGTTTGTGTCAGGCGAGCAGCCCGCGAGTAGTGTCAAAAGCAGGGTTAGGAACGAGAGTGTATGGAAAGTTTGTTTCATGACGATTGCTTCAGGTCGGCTAAATGTTGAGTGCATATGAGGGCTGGTTTCATTATAGTCGCTAAGACTATATTTCAGTGCTCAGCAATTCTACAACGAATCACTCATCGGAGTCTTGGGCTAGGATTTCCAGTTGGACTTCACCAGTGATTCCGCCGGCGACCTCGGTGATGGTTGTTAATGCATCGCTTTGATCGTCCAACGCGGGAAAGTCAACGATAATCTCCAGGAGGTTGCGTGGCTCAAGTTTATCTTCGATATCAAATGCCACACTTCCGGATTTAGCTGCAACGCATCCAATGGCTTCGTGGTTAAGAAAAACATCGGCCAATGCGTTAACCTGTTCGATGCGAATGCGAACTACGTCTCCATCAGCTAATCCTGTCGGTTGATGAAAGTATCTTTGAAACAAGACTTTGCCATGAAAGTTCGCGCCTAATGTGTCACTCCAGTCGCATGGGATCTTCATCTTACCTGGTTCTGGTACTGTTGTGCCGGTCTCTTGAGACTGACCGTCTGCAGTCCATCTGGTCGTAGCGATAGGCGTGTATTGCCAGGGTCCACGTAACCTAATTGAATGCATCGTTACACGCTTTATTCCGGAGTGAAATCGTGAGATACGGTGAATTGTCGCATCTGCTGCTGGCTATTTTGGAAAGCACGAATGATCACTTGAAAGCCTCGCAACGGGTATAGATAGGGGGGTTCGGTTTCGGCCTCTTGATTATCATCAACGCCGTAAAGCCCGATACCTGGGTTATCAATACCATCCAACCCTTCGTCAATTAAGTTGTTGCTATTTTGGTCAAGCCCGTCACGTTCATACTCAATCGTCCAAGTGTCGTATGTTCGATAGTTACCAAATTGAAAATATTGCTGGTTTTTGGCAGTAACCATGCCAGGCAGTGTTACTGCGGATAGCTGAGATTTCGTGCGAGGTTGCCACGAGAAAAAGCTTAGAGTTGCTCCATTATTTACTAACGTATATGGAACAGCGTAGCCCAGATCTACATAGGCTCCTTTACCAACAGGCCTTGCGCCGCTACTTAAGGCACTTTCATAACCTGGGTCAGACGGAGTCAACGCAACATCTTGCGTTGGTGCTGTAAGTACCAACGTATCGGGGTCAAAGACACGCAGGTCAAACCCAATGACCTGATCCATGATGACATCCTCGCCCATCGCGACACCGGATTGAAATGGTACTCGGGTATGAGAAAACGGATATGGGAAATTAGCATCGACGTTGTTGTTAATGACTCCGGCAGGTATGTGTGCAACTCGGTTTTGCCGAAGTGTTAAATCTGCCAGGCTGTTTGCACTGATCGTTCCATTAGGATTTATACGAATAGAAATGTCATTTAGATTCAGGAAAAATGCAGCTGACGAAGCCGGGTAGGGGGTGCCGTTTGGCTGCATCAAAACACCCTGAGGACCGTTCAGATCAGGACGAATGAGCAACGCACGACGACGTAAGGTCGCCAGTGGCATTCCGTTATGACTTAGCAGGCCCAGCTGACCTTCGATGGGCTCGTCGGCTGTACCATCACCGTTATTATCAAGGCCGTCACGAAGGAATTCGGTGTTACGCGGTTCGAGCCAGTAAATGATTTCTGCATTCGGTGATTCGATAATTTCGAAAGCTCGCGTGCTGCCTAGCAACCTTCCTTCGATACGTCCCGAAAATGGATTGTCTAGTCGTCGTGAAGTAAACATGATCACATCATCAGTATCACCGGAGAGATTGTCGACGGCTGCCGGTACTGTATTGGGAGGAGTGATCACAAAGTCATTATCGATTCCTTCAACAATCTCGAAATATCCCATTCCCGCACCAGCTGCGGTATTAGGTACGGCTTGCACCGTTATCCCTTGGAAATCTGCTCGCATTACGTTGGTAATGTTTCGTAGTTGACCTGAAATCTGAACCGTCGCACGGCCCTTTGTAACGGAATCGGTAATTTGACGAAATGCTTCAAGTACACCAATGACCAATAACAAGCCAAGTGTAGAAGCGACCATGAGTTCAACAAGCGTTAGACCGCGGCGTTTATAGAAACGGTTTGGATGATTCATTTATGTCCCAGAATGCCTGTGCGTAAATAGAGCTTTCTCTGCTGCCCTCTCCCTAAATACTACTCAACTACGCCTTCTCGGGGAACATGATTCCATCAACTTCCCTTTTGCACCATGGATATTTCTGGCCTTAATTAAAGCTGACTAGAGAGGAAGTCATCTGGACACTACCTCAAAAAATAGGTTGAAATACGGACATGAAACGAGGAATTGGAAAGAGTGAAGTTTTGGCTTTCATCGTACTGACGATTGTTGGTGTCGGCTTACTATGGCCCTATATCTTTGGCCGACGAGTAGAAAGTCGTAGCAATATGTGTGACTTCCGGCTGACTCAGCTTGGATTTTCTATGCAACGTGCCGAGGCTAATGCAAATCGAATTCCTAATTATCGTAATCTCTGGCAACCCAGACAAACGATAGAATCACAGGGAGTTCAGCAAAACCGAATTGTAGGTTGGCCACTGTTAGCCCTTCCGGCACTTGGGCTCGAGCCTCAGATCGAAGTCGAGGGTTATACGGTCGAGTCCGACGATCGACCGGGAGAATACAAGAAACTATTTGATAGCTTTATCTCGGATTATTCTGATGCAGCTCAGACCGAGTTGAGAAATACTTATTTGCCTCAGTTAGTTTGTCCGGATAATCCTCCTTTAGAACTTGAGCAAGGCAAGGTATTACCGGGAGGTTATACATCGTTTGTGGCCAACGGAGGACTGCCTGATGTTAAGTACATGGAAACGGCTGCTGTTCTGGTGGACTATCCCGCAAACGGACTTTTCACAGATGACCCCTATTTAAGTGGAGATCAAGTCGACTGGAATGAACATACATTTCAGTCTGTGTCTGACAGAGATGGATTGGATCACACACTGATGTTGAGCGAAAACGTGGATTCCGGCAACTGGCTTGATGGCCGTCCGGCGGATTTGCTTTTTCACTGGAGTCCTGTAGATCCATTGCCTGAAGAGGTAGCTGTGACCGCGGTGTTAGGAATTAACGAGCAACGTGGCATGGGACGCGGTAAGAATGACATTCGGTACGCCAGAATTTCAAGTCATCACTATGGTACCGCTAATGTAGTCTATGCTAGCGGTCGCACGGATAAGTTGCACGAAAGCATTAGTCCGCGGGTACTGCAACTTTTGATGATGTCCTGTGATGAGCAGGGGATCTGGCCCGGAACCAATATCCCTATCCTATCGTCTGCATCGATCACTACGGCGAAAGACTAAGTTAGCGAATCGCGAACGTCTCGAATAATCTGGTCGATGTCATGTTCGTTGGGATCACCAATCATGTTTCTAATTCTGGTGAGATCAGGGACACGCCGACGTATGTCTTCAAACGATTCATCATAAGCTTCGGTATAGGTCATAAATTCAATGACTGAATTTGAATCGCATGTCTCAATAACGCGTGTAGCCAATTCAAGAATTGAAATTGGAGTGTCGCTACCAATATTGATAACCTTGCCAAATGCATCGGGCGTATCCATTAACTTAGTGATGGCACGGGTGACATCATACACATGAGAGAAACAACGGATCTGTTTCCCATCGTCGTGAACCTTAAGTGGCTCTCCCAATAGAGCAGCCTGAACAAAGCGGGGCAAAACCATCCCGTATGCACCAGTCTGTCGAGGACCGACGACATTGAAGAAGCGGCCAATGACGATCGGTAAGTTGTATTCTTTGACACAGGCTAATGCCAGAAATTCGTCGATGGCCTTGGAAACACCATATGACCAGCGCGGGCGAGTGGTGGCTCCAAACACGAGGTCGTCTTGTTCAGTCCAGGTCTCTTTTGGATTTTTACCGTAGACTTCACTAGTCGAGCTAAAAAACGTCGTCACTGTTTCACCACGTTCGATACGTTTCCGCAAGGCTGCCAGTAATAACTGAGTAGGATAAATATTTCGTTCGATGGTTTCGATGGGTTGTTTGGCAATGAGTGCAACTCCCACCGCGGCAGCCAGATGATAGACCTGATCCTTGTTCTCAATGACCTCATTAATAAGGTGTTCATCTCCAATGTCACCGCTGATAAACGTTAAACTTTCATGTTCTTCCAAATGCTTGAGATTATCGGGAGTGCCTGTACTTAAATCGTCAACGATGGTCACTTGGTGATCACGGGAAAGGAGCAGTTCGGCGAGATGGGACCCAATAAATCCAGCTCCGCCTGTAATCAGAATTTCACTCACTCTCGAATCCCCAGGCCAACAACTAAGTGGCTATTAAAAACTTTTGTGTTTATAAATTGTTGCACTTCCTATTTATCGGAATATGAGACTGCCGAAAATCAGATTATTCCTAGCCTTGGTAGGCGATAAAACTGTAATAACCGACTGCTTTTAAAGCAAAAAACAGAACTTACCTTGCCCATTCTCACAAGGCGTAAACGTTCTTGTTTTCTCTGAACCAATGAACCGGTAAACTGATAGTATTAGCAGAGTGGTTAGTCCTTCGGCTAAAACTCAAATAGATACGGAAATAGAGGAGATTATGTTCAAGAGATACCTTGTCGAAAGCAGTATTGTTAGCAAGCTTGTTTGGCTATTGATTCCAGCAGTGATGGTTGCTGGTTTGTCCTCCGGAACTTTAGCCCAGGAACTTCCGGAAGTTATCGAGTTAAAGTCTGAGTCGTCTGAAGATGCTGAAGATGTTTATGCAGACGGAGCCAGTTATCAGAATGGTGGGAAATTCGAAATTGCGATTGAAGAGTGGGTAAAATTCAGAGACACCTATTCGGACGACCCGCTAGCTCCCAAGTCGATTTATTATCTGGGGATCTGTGCACTCCAGTTGCAGAAGTACGATGATGCTGCAGCGGCCTTCGAGTTTACTGCAACTCGATATGAAAGACATGACAACTCAGAGTCGGCTTACTTCTATTGGGGACGTACTCGTTATGCTCAGGCTCTTAGCTCGCAAGATGCAGAGAAGCGTGACTCCTATCTTAAAGCAGCGATAGCAGCGTTTAGCCAACAACTCGAATTGTTTGAGAAGGGGGCACTGTCCGATCAGGCTCTCTACCTAAGGGGCGAGTCTTTATATAACCAGGGTGACAAACCAAAAGCGATTGCAGATTATCGGGCCGTTGTGACAGGGTTTCCTAAGTCAGGTTTTCGTCAGGATGCTATCTACGTGTTGGGAGCAACACTGGAAGAGGAAGAAAAGTATAAGGAAGCCGGAGTCGCGTATGATTTGTTTCTGAAGGAATTCCCTGAGAGTGAATTACGGACAGAAGTGCGTATGCGCAAGGCCGAGACGATGCTTCAGGAGGATAAGTTTGAAGAAGCTGCACAGGTTTTTTCGGAAGTGGCCTCCGTAGAAGGATTTGTACACGCCACCAGATCTCGATTGCGACAAGCTTTTTGTCTGGTGAGTCTGGAACAATTCGATGATGCTTCCACCATTTATCAATCGGTCTATGAAGCAACAAATGATGCTGACCATAAAAAAACAGCAGAAACTCAGCTTAGCATTCTCTGTCGAAAATATATCGACAAGAAACTGTTTGATCAGTCGTTGGCATTGGCAGAACAAATGGTGGAAAAAGCCGAAACTGAAGACTTGAAAGTGCGGTTCAAAATGGCCGCAGCGGATTCGCTGGACGGTCAGGCAAAATTTGATCAATCACGTCCGCGTTATTTAGCCATTGTTAAAGACCATGCACAACACGCCTTGGCTCCGGATGCATTGTATTTTGCAGCGTTTGCTGCCTTTAAGCTAAAACAATATGACGAAGTTCTTAACGATTCCTCGGTATTCGGGGAGAAGTATGCCGACCATGATTTTGCGAAAGATGTAAGCAAACTTGTCGAAGAGGCAAGAGTCCTCAAGAGTGTCGACTTGTTTAAAGCTGAAAAATTCGCGGAAGCAATTGAACTGCTGTCGGCCGTCGTCAAGGATGCCCCGAAAGGAAAGCGGGCAGCCGAGAGTTTCTTGTTGCTGGGGCGATGCCAGGCTCGCTTGGAAAAGTTCGGTGAAGCTAAAGCCAGTATCACTCAGCTGATCGAAGGGTTTCCGGAAAGTAATCTACTGCCCGAAGCTACGTATCGTCTGGGAGAATATCATTTTGTAGGTAGTGACTTTGAGGGAGCGATTACCCACTTCACGACGGTAATTGATAAGTATACGGATTCATCGTTTGCAAAGGATGCGGTGGGCCGACGTGCAGATGTTAAGTTTGAAAAGGGACGCAAGCAGCTTGCGGATAAAAAGACCGACGAAGCCATTGCTACCTGGAATTCGATTCTTACAGAGCTAGAAAACTACCGTCTGGCCCATGCCGTGTTGTATGAGGTGGCCTTCGCCCTGAGATCTCAGAATAAACATGAGGAAGCTAGTAAGGTTTTCACTAAACTAGTGACCCAACACGCCGATAGTGATTTGGCCGCAGATTCCTTCTTTCGCTTAGGCGAATATCAGTACGACGCAAAGGAATATGTCAATGCATTGGACCAGTATGGCAAGGCGCTCGCTAGTTCAAAAGAAGGTGAACTACAGGAATTGATTCTTCATAAACTAGGTTGGGCCAGTTTCCGAAATAACGATTTTGAGGCAAGTGGTAAGCACTTTGCCAAGCAGCTCGAGAAATATGCTGAAGGCGATCTGGCTGGTGATGGAAGGTTCATGCATGCCGAAAGCTTGTTCAAGCAGAATAAATACTCCGAGGCCCTGCCAGCGTTTGAATCTATTGTCGATCAAAAATTTGAAAGCGATCATTTTTCGATACTGGTTTGGTTGCACGCTGGACAATCC
Organism: Planctomycetaceae bacterium; assembly: GCA_002717145.1. GTDB lineage: Bacteria > Planctomycetota > Planctomycetia > Pirellulales > Pirellulaceae > UBA721. The sequence goes on from PBCP01000058.1 coordinate 77,825, forward strand.
GCGGCACAGGAGAAGAAATTTGAGCAGGCAAGAGGTCTCTTGCAGCGTGTAGTTGATTCAGAACTGGAGGATGCTGATGCCTATCGACATGAAGCTCATTTTGAAATTGGATGGTCGTACGACAAGGAAATGAAATATGCAGAGGCTTTGAAGAGTTTTGAGGCCGCCGGTCGAAATCGGAGAGGAGTTGGGGCTCGTGCATTTTTCATGATTGGAGACGTCTATTTCAAGCAAAAGAAGTTTACAGACGCGATCAAACAGTTTGACCGTACTTTACTTCGATTTGAAACAGATGATGCCAAGCCCTGGCAGGCATTGGCTGCTTATGAAGCAGGACGTTGTAAAGAAGTTCTGGCCGAAGAAGCTCAGGATCCCGAAGTGAAGAAAGAGTTTGTGCGACAGGCAATCGATTACTATCAACAGATCGTGGATGTGTACTCTGAAACAGAGCATGTATCGATGGCCAAAAGTCGGATCGAAGCTTTGAAGAAACTATTGCAGTAACACGAGTCAAGCTTGGACGCTTACTGATTTAGTCGTAGGAACAGATGAAGCTAGTGAACGCAGGAATCGAATTGAGAAAGCCGCTCCCGAGAGTGACGTATGGTGTTGTGATTTTTACTATTGCATGGCTGTTGTTTTTGCTCGTCATGGCAAATGGTGATTTAAAAGCACAAAACACTCCCGCTGAATTTTCAACACAGGCTGGGCCCACAGCAGGCAGCGATTCAACGACTGATCAGGCAGTCGGTGTTGAACGGGTCGAAGATGGCGTGGTGAATAATGTTGAAGCTGAGGGGATCAATATCTTTTCGTTGATCGTTCAGGGTGGTGCATTTACGATTCCGATTGGTTTGATGTCGCTGGTAACGGTCACATTTGTAATTGAACGATCTATGGCATTGCGGCGGGATCGTGTGATTCCCGCATCTTTGGTGGCTGAATTAGGTATGTTGGCCGAAGAGCAGGGGCAGTTTGATCCGCGAGCCGCATATCGACTCTGCCAGCGTTATCCTTCAGCTGCAGCAAACGTCATTCGGGCAATGTTGGTGAAAGTAGGGCGGCCTCAGGCCGAGGTGGATCGTTCAACAACAGAGGCCAGCGAACGGGAAGCTGACCGTTTGTATTCCAATGTCCGTTGGTTGAATCTGGCAGCCGCAGTTACTCCGTTAATGGGATTGTTAGGAACAGTTTGGGGAATGATTCAGGCGTTTCATGATACGACAGGATTGCCGCAGGGTGTGAATAAAGCGGATTTTCTGGCGGAAGGAATATACGTCGCTTTGGTGACGACATTGTGTGGATTACTTGTAGCCATTCCAGCAGCTGTCTTTTCTCATTATTTGGAAGGAAAGCTCCAACGCTTATTCCACGAATTAGATGAATTGCTGTTTAGCCTGATGCCGCAGATTGAGCGATTTGAAGGGCGTATGCGATTTACGTCGGTCGATGAGGCTGACGAGGAAACGAGTGGCTCGTCAGATGCGGTTTCGGATTAAAAGAGATCGGTGTTTGTTGGTGGATGTATCAGCTGAAAGTAAATTATGGCAGTCAAGATTAAGAATAGTCGAGCTTTAGGCACTCTAAGCCTGACACCTCTGATTGATGTGGTGTTTTTGCTGCTAGTCTTCTTTCTGGTAGCGACTCGGTTCGCGCAGGAGGATCGCGAGCTCGACGTTTTGTTACCTTCCGCTTCGACAGCTGCAGCGGTTACCAGCGAACCTAATGAACTCGCAATTAATATCACGCAGGACGGCCATTATTTTGTGGGTGGTCAAACGCTTGATGATACCGGTTTGCTACTCGCATTGAACGAAGCTGTTGCTTCCAATCCGTTGGGGCAAACTGTCATTATCAGGGCGGACCAGCGAGTACCTTTTCAATTTGTCGCCAATGCAATGAATCTTTGTAATACGGCCGGGATTCATGATTATACAATTGCCACTGAACAATAGAGAGTTCCCTTGAACGAGCCATCGCAATTTGCCGATATCCGTGAGGAAGAACGGGCAAACGTACGTAATAAAATCGTACGTCGGTACGTTCCTCGTACACGAGTCGTCTTCGATGAACAGCAGTGGCCTGTCAATATCGCGTTAGTCGTGCTTGGTGGATTTCTTGTTGGTGGTATTTTTGCATATCAACCCTTTGATCCGGAAGCCGTCTGGTATGCCAGTCCCTGGGTGTCGTTAGCTATTGTTTTGCTAATGATTTGCACTACTATTCTGACGTTTCGATATATCGATAATAGGAAATTTAAGAGGACGATGCAGTTTTCTGTCATCGTCTGTGCGATCGTTCACCTGATGATGCTGGTGTATGCGCTCGAAGCTGAAGTATTTTCCAAAGGCTGGCAGGGAGACATCGCCCATAAGCAATTGGTTAAAAAAAAACCCAAAAAACGACTTGAGTACCACCCCAGTCATCAACAGCAGAATGTTGATAAACCGGACTTCTTAAAACCGGTGGAAACAGAGGTTCCGGATCCTCAGCCACTAGAGGTCGATCGGAAGCAGGAAGCTGAAGCGACCGAGGATATTCAGCAGCCAAAAGTTGAACAGGCTGAACCACAACCTATGCCCGAGGTTGTGGAAAAGAGGTCGGAATCGTCCAATACAGCAGCTCGGCAGGCTGATTCAACTTCTAAACTGAGCCGCAATTCGGTCGAGCTTCCGAAACTGAATAATCTGGCAACGGATGTTGTTCAGCCAACAAAGAACACGAAAGCTACTCAGCCTCGAGTCACCGAAACGCCATCCAGGAGTGTTGCCCGCAGTCAATCAGCAGATAATCTGCAAAAGATGACCGTTCCAGTGGAAGCAGATATTCCAGTTAAGGCCGATGCCAATAACACGCAGCGTGCGGAAAGCCAAACGGCTCAGGCTACTAACGATGGCCAGCAAAAGACAGCGGAGCGTCAGGAAACGAAACTGGCAGACCTGCCCAAAACGGAAGTGACTCCTGTGCAAAATCAGACTGCTCAGACGCAGGCCCGAGAAACGCCTTTAGAAACTCCCAAAAATACACTTGCTCAGCAGCAGCAAACAGCAACACCAAACCGGAATCCTGAAAACGCCCAACCAACACCGACTCCTGTGCAGGTAACTGATTCTCAGACGGTTAAACGTGAATCTCCGAGCCGCCAACAGCAGGACGTTGCAAAAGTTCCTACACCGGCTATAAATCCAAGGACGCAACGGGTGCCAAAAGATGTTCCTGCAGTGAAACCGGTAGAAAGTCCAAAGACCGCGGTGGCAGATTCTGCAACTCCAGTCGAACCCCGGACGAATGCTGTGGCTGAGCAAGCCAATACAGAAAACCCACAAATTTCACCTTCGAAAGCCCCGTCGGAGAACGCTAATCCGGTCGTTAGCACAGAGTCGGTGAATCGTCAGAATAGTACTCAGCCAAACCCGCAGCCATCGTCTGATTCATCACGTCCGAATCGTCGTTCCAGCGAAATTGCTGCTATAACACCTCCGTCCCAACCAGTCGAAAACGCAAAATCCGGGCAACCGAATAAGCCTGCACCTACACTTACGGCGTCGTCGGTACAGACTCCTCAAAAACAGCAGGCACCCACAAGAACAACGAATCAGTCGAATGCTCAAAATGCTGCCGATGCTTCTGTCAAAGTAGCCGCTCAGACCACGAATCGAGCAGTGGCTAGTCGTGAGCAATCAAACCCTAATGCTCAAAGTGCTCAGAATTCGTCGGTCAACCGTCAGCAGATTGCCTCGGCTAGTATTGTTAACCCCACAACGACTGCTACCAACCTTCAGCGACCAACACAGTTAGCACAGCCCAGTCCTAACCCTAACGCCGCGAAGGGCAATGTGGCGCGTGCCAATACAAATCAGAGTACGAATCGACTGCAGCAATTAAAATCAGTTGAAAACAATGCTGCAGAGGCTCCCTCTGGTAGTAACCTGACGCAACGCCGGGAATCTCAGCAAGCCAGTCAGTCGGATGCGAACAATCAGAATGATGCACCTCAGCGATCGTCCACTGTGGCAGCCAATATGGCCTCGCCTACCAATGCCGACAATCCAGCGAATGCATCCTCGCTAGCCGCTAATGACTCTCCTTCTTTGGAACAATCTCAGCGTGCGACTTCGCGAGCCAATGACGGACAGTCCGGAGCGGCGACAGGTCAGAATTTGGCTGAGTTGTCAGCGGCCGCCGAAACTCAGAATCAGGTGGCAGATTCTGCTGCTACTCGAGCCGAATCGACAAGAAATCAGGACGCGAATTCCGATAACTCGAGTCAGGCTTCACAAGTTCAACGTAACCGGACTCAGGCTGATATTGCCTCAGCCATTCGAACGCCGAATACCAACGCAGATGCGAGAGCATTGGCTTCGAATCAACCGAGTCAGGAGACCTTGGAGGCTTCTGCAAGTGCGAGCAGCAGTGCGGCACGCGAGGCAGCAACTGGCGACGTCAGCGCCATGGCGGGTGTAGCTTCCGCAGATACAGGACAGCCGAATATTAAGTCTGAGAATAGCTTTAGCCGGGCAGCCGGAGGTGGCTCGAAACAGCTGAGTAACGAATCGGATAATTCAGAGATTGCTAGGAATGTTAGTGGTAGAAATCTGGAAGCATTAGCAACCGATACAAAAGCGGAGACGGCGTCGTCAGTGGAAGGGGCGGGCGGAGCTCCTGCGGCGTCGGCCTTAGCATCAAATGATGCGGCAGCCGCTAAAGCGGAGTCCGGAGAATTGGCATCCCTAGCCGGGGACAGATCTGAAAACGAGTCGGAAGATGAAACTGAAGATACTCTTGGTCAGATCTCACAAAGTGAAATTGCTCGGAGTGAAGATTCGAGAAGTGGCCCGGAAGGAGCGTCGACGCAATTAGATGAAGACATGGCTTCTTCAGGGAAGGTGGTAGGAAGGACGGCTACTCTGGATAACGCACTGGCATTAAACGCTGTTGATGTAGGCGCCGAAGCCGCGGCACCGGAAGCAGGGGAAGGAGAACCTGTAGCATCTGCACCCCCTGAATCCGGCGGTACTGAGGGCGAACAAGCATCGCTGGAACGAGCTTCAACCGGTGGTGCGACAGAGGCCGCCGAGCAACTGGCAGAGGCGGGCGGAGCCGATGAGGTGATGGCCGAAGATATACAAAGGGCGACAGTAACCACTAATGCCAGTGATGCAGAAGCTGGAATGACGGCAGCGGGAGGAGGCACTGCGACACCTGAACGCAGTAGCCGTGGTGCACCACTAAGTGCACTGGCTGATGTCCCGGAAGCAATGGTGGAAGGAGTAGCCACTTCAGGAGGTGCAGCGGAAGGTAGCGAATTGGTTGCCCAATCTGATTCGGCTGCAGATTCTCCTGGTGGAATGCGAGCTCAAACAGATACGGCGGAATCCGGTGGGCCATCTGGAGATACGACCGTCGAAGGGCAGGCAGAGGTGTCGGGATCCAATATCGGTACGCGAAATGAGAAATCGTCTGCTGCCGAAGGAAATGCTAATCAGGTCGCTGACTCAGGTGGAAGCAATGTATCTCGTTCTCAGCGAGGCGGACCGTCACTGGGAGACCTGGGGGAAGTGGCTGTGGATGTTCCGGATTCAGGAAGTTCCTCACCGGGAGATATGGAAAACAGTGAGTTGGCAGGAGGGTATACAGAAGGGCCGGTCGCTCAGCCGTTTGCAGAACCAGTACCAGTGAACGCTCCGGCCGAGGAAGGACTGGGAGGACTTGGTGAACAACTGGCAGCCGATGCCGGCATTACAGATCGTCGCGCCAGTGAGGACAGTGCCACCATCCAGCTGAGACCTTCCAGGTTTCAACGTGATGGTATGGCGTCGCTTCCAGCGTTGAATACTCATGCAACAATTGCCAAAGAAGGCTTTGAAGGACGACGTAATCGTGATGGCGGTAACGGTGCAGCCGGACCTGAAACGGAAGAGGCTATTGAAAAAGGACTTGCGTTTTTGGCGAGGTTTCAACGTCGTGATGGCAGTTGGTCATTACAACAGTTTGCCGCGTTTGATGGTGTAAGCGTCATTGACAGTGATACCGCGGCGACCGGATTGTGCCTGCTGGCATTTCAAGGCGCTGGGTACAACCATCAACAATATCAATACAAGGATTTGTTACAACGATCGGTGAGCTTCATGTTGGCTAATCAACAGACTAATGGAGACTATTACATCGCTCAGGGTACGCCAAGTAATCAAGTGGCAAGGCTTTACGGACATGCGATCGCTACGCTGGCCATGTGTGAAGCCTATGGAATGACACAGGATCCCCGAATCAAAGATTCTGTTCAGCAGGCTCTTAATTTCATCGTTGAATCTCAGCATCTCGAAAGAGGTGGGTGGCGTTATACCCCAGGACGTGAAGCGGATCTGTCGGTAACGGGTTGGATGCTAATGGCGGTTGAAAGTGGAAAACGAGCTGGCTTGGAAATACCAGACGAGACCTACGAGGGAATAAAGAACTTTCTCGATGCGTCTCAGAATTCGAAAAAGCCATTTATGTACTCCTACAATCCCTATGCGCCCCCCAATGCCCGTCAGGGACAGGGGAGAATACCGTCTAAAACGATGACTAGTGTGGGGTTACTGATGAGATTGTATACCGGCCTGGATAAGAATAGTGAATTCGCCGAAAATGGTGCAATCTACCTAGGCGAAAACCTTCCATCGATTCGACGGACGAAGGACGCCTCTCTGCGGGATACATACTATTGGTATTACGCTACTCAGTTTATGTACCACATGGGCGGTGACCATTGGAAACGGTGGAATGATCGATTACACCCTCTTCTTGTGAACGGGCAGGAACAGGAAGGAGATCTGGCAGGTAGCTGGGATCCTAGACGCCCTGTACCAGATCGCTGGGGACCTCACGCTGGTCGTCTTTATGTCACAACTATGAATCTTCTTAGTCTGGAAGTGCATTATCGCCACTTGCCACTTTATGATTCGAAGCAAGAAAACTTAGAGGTAAATGGAGAGAAAGCAGTGGGAGAAGAGTTAAACGGAGAATCTCCCTAGGCACAGTCGCAGGGCTCGGCCTAGGAAACTTAAATAGCCAAAACATGAAAAAGGCCCGGTTGGATGCGGGAATCCAATCGGGCCTTTACAATTGTAACCGTAGAAAACTGGATCACTTGCCCCCACTTGGGACTCTTTTTCAGCTACCATACTCCGATAGCATTTCCTAAGATCCACGGCACATCGCCAACAATCTTCCACCAGGTTAGCTGGTGTTGATACAGTCAGGGAAGCTCGGCATGTCTCGCTGACAGATCATCGTGTTTTACGATAATAGTAATAAGCAAGTAGTGTGCCAAAACTGTATTTAGACTCAATGAAAAAATAAAAATGCTCTAATTCGCTGAGTATAGAGACATTTTTTAATTCCGAATAAATTGGCAATGTCTTGAATTGTAATTTTTACATTAGGTTTAGAGGCTTCAAAATGTAAAAGTTACAATGCCGCTCGATCGACACTAGTTATGATTTGGCGAGCCTGCTGATAGTAGGCTATAGGCCATGGCTCCGAAGACGGCCTCGTTTTCGTCGAATTCTCGATCTTCAGCTTCTGCTACAAAGAGGTAGCTATAACCGTCTTTTTCGATTGCTGTCGCGGTTATACAGAGGATGAAATCCATAAAGTTAAAGTACATTCGACTTCCGATGAGTTCGAAATCGCCTGCCATTTGTCGATAAGATTCAGATTCTTCGTGATCTTCATATTCCATGTGCATCGCCCGGATTGTTTCTTCCACTCGCTCTTCCAGATTTTCAGAGCCAGCAAAAATGAACACACTCCATTGCGTGGAACTTTCGTTTTCCAATGAGACACTTCTACACTGCTCAGTTTCAAGTTGGGTTTCGCTTACTTTCCAGTTATCTGGGTAAATAAATCGAATTCCGGTCTGGTCAAACACATTGGGCATAACTCAAGGCTCATTTGAGATTGAAGGTAAGTCTATATTGTTCGCATCAACAGATTTTGATACTTATAGTTTCCGATTCGAGCTGTTCAGGCTTTCCATCATTCTTACCTAAAAACAGAATCTGACAATTGGCGATTCACTAAATCCGATGAATACCACTTCGAGCAATTTGACTCTATCGATGCTACTTAGTCTGTTAGTGCTTGGCTTGCTTTCAGGTTGTCAATGGCTGCATCTACAAAACTCTATGGGAGATTGGGGCAAGTCTCGTTCGTATATTTATGCTGGTGATTCTGCTATGAAAAACGGGCAGTATGTGACGGCGATTGAACAATTTGAAGAAGCTGCAAAACTCGCACCTGATGATCCAGTGGTTTATGAGCGATTGTCAGAAGGTAACTGGGAGTTAGGGAATCAAACACGAGCTATCAACCAAATGGCTCGGGCGGTCCAGGCTTCGGATTATGACCCACAGCTTCTCTACAAGCTTGCCGATTTGAATTTCAAGCATGGCGATTTGCAACGAGCACTCGAAGCAGTAAATCGGTCCATTCAAAGTGAACCTCAGTTGGTTGACGCTCGCATTCTTCGTGCTAATGTCTTACGAGAGCAGGGAGCCCCAGCCAAAGCGCTTGATGATTTACATTTTGTCTTAGGCGTTTTGGATGAAGATGACATCGGACAACAGGTTGAGATGCAGTTGGAAGTGGCGCAAATTTATATACAGCAACATCGATTCCAAAATGCTCTGAGTGTTGTGACAACTATTCCGATCACGAAAATTGAGGATCAGTTGGTGATTCAAGCGTACCAGACTCACTCTCAAACTTTACAGCAATTGGGGCGTCTTGAAGATGCACAGGAAAAACTTGAGCTGGCATTGAAACTCGATGGTGATCATATCGAGACCTATTATCGATTGGCTGAAATTCATACGCTAGCAAATAATATGGCGGGGGCATCGCTTGCTTTACAACAGACCCTCGCCCTTTCGCCCCACCATCAGGGAGCATTGCAATTGCGTCAACGAATCTCTGTGCCACAGTAAGATTTGTGAGTTGGATCAGAGCATTTTGGTATACTAACTCTCAGATGGTATTCTTGCCTGTTTTGAGAACGAGGATCGTCGACCGACTGTGTGGGCTGAAGTCATGCCATGGTTGATCACCATGGTTATTCTTATTGTGCTTTCCGGATTATTCTCGGCTAGCGAAGCTGCTTATTTCTATTTGCAGCGTCAGGATCTTCGTTTTTTGGCTGCCGGTAATGCTGCTCAACGCGTCGCAGCCAGGTTGATGGAGCAACCAGATCGGTTGTTGTCGGCGGTCTTGTTTTGGAATCTCGTAATTAACATGATTTACTTCACCATATCGGCAAGGGTCGGAATGCAGTTAGAAGAACATGAAGATGGCTCAGGTTGGGGAGTGCCATTTGCTATCGGCAGTGTTTTATTGGTGATTTTTTGTTCTGAGATGTTTCCCAAGAGCTTCGCGGTGATGCGAAGCCGAAGTTATGCAGGCTTGGTCGCAATTCCCTTGGCATTGGCAGTACGATGTGTTGATCCGCTACTACCCGTTTTGAGATTTACCAATCTAGTATTGAAACGGTTGTTTTTTCCCAGCATGAATCCGGAACCCGACCTGGAGATTTCTGATCTTGAACGAGCTGTGGAGTTATCGACTCAGGATGCAGAGTTGGATGAACATGAGTATAAGATGCTTCGAAATATTGTGAATTTGTCACAATTGCGTGCTGATGAATGGATGCGACCACGACGGCAGTTTGTTACGTTTCAGGCACCAGTGACGATGAACGACTTGAAGGAAAAGTTTCCTCCTAGCGGTTTTGTACTGGTAACCAAGAGAGACTCGGAAGAAATCCAATACTCTATTGACGCCGATGACCTGCTTGGTAGTCAGCCAGGGCAGTCGCAAATGGGAAAACGTCTTGTTGCTGTTCCCTGGTGTGCTAGTGTGGCCGATGTCTATGAAAAACTACGAACCGCGGATCGTCAGGTTGCTAATGTCGTCAATGAGCTTGGGGAAACGATTGGCGTGATCACGATTGATGATATCGCAGATGCTGTCTTCGTCGAAACTCCCAGCCGTACCCGGCGTATTATCGATGAGCAGCCCATTCGTAAAGTGGAAGAAAGTGTATGGCAGGTTATGGGGTTGGCAACGATTAAGCGTCTCGAAAAGCAGCTCGCTGTCGAGTTGCCTGAAACCAGAAATGTCACGATGCAGGGAGTCCTTCAGGAAGTATTACAGGCTTTGCCAACTCAGGGTGACCGATGCAGTTGGGGGCCCTTGCAGCTTGTGGTTCTGGAAGCCGCTGAACGAGGTCGTTGTCGAGTGGAGGTGAAGATTAACAGACAGGAAGATTCCGTATGATCGGAGCCATTACGATCCTGTTATTGTTAGGCTTGTTGCTGAGCGCATTCTTTAGTGGCAGCGAGACAGGCTTCTATAGAGTCACTCGAGTCCGATTAGTGCTGGACGGTCGCGATGGAGACTTTGTTTCACGTCGTTTACTCTGGTTGACCAATAATCCATCCGTCTTTGTGGCTACCACACTGGTGGGCAATAATCTCGCCAACTACCTAACCTCTTTCGCCATTGTGTTGGCAAGTCAGGCAATGTACCCGAATCAGAATGCGGAACTTTTGTTTTCAATTCTTCTTACACCGTTTGTATTTGTGTTTGGAGAATTGCTTCCTAAGAGTACGTTTAATGATTCTCCCAATAGACTCATCCGAACAATCGGTCCACTCTTTCTGTTCTTTGTAGTTCTATTTGCGCCAATTGCTTTCGTTCTTTGGTGCTTTGCAAAACTACTTCAGGCTGCCGTGGGAGACACACCATTACGAGTCCAGTTAACGATGGCTCGGCAGTCTTTGCAACGAGTGTTTCAACAGGGGGAAATGGCCGGACTATTGACCAATGGTCAGCGAGCTCTCACACGTCGGCTTTTTGCCTGTAGTAATGCAACAGTGAATTCCCTGATGAAACGCTTGCCTCAGGTGAATATGGTGAACATTGAAAGCAGTGCCGAAGAAATCGAACGAGCAGCAAGACTATCACATACCACGACACTTGTAGTGTACGAGGGACATCGTAAAAATGCCGTCGGTTATATTTCGGTAATTGAGATGCGATTACGAGATCAGGCAAAAGTCGAACAGTATTGCGCATTGCCGACTTTTCCGACCCATTGTCAATTGACAGAAGCACTCGCACAAATGAGAGAGAACAGAATTCCGGTGGCCGGTGTAACGAATTCACGTCAACAAGTAATCGGAATTATTTATCATGATGACCTAGTGCAGGCCATTATGACCTAATCATCAGTGCTTTGAGTACGTCCCATGGCAACGTCAAATTCGCCAATGGCAGGCATCATCATCGCTAAGGTGGTAAATCCGTAAATTACCGAAATTACCATCACGCTTGTCAGATGATGCTCGATAAAGAAACTGGTAATCGCGTGGAACGTGGCAAATGGTAATAGCAAGGTCGACCAAAAGATAGCGGAAGATGGATTTCTAAATCCAAGCGCGACATATAATCCGACACTGCCACCCAGAATAAATGCCAAAAATGGAGCAAGCTGTTGCTCGAATGAACCACTGAACGAAATCATCACCATAATGCAGGTGATGACACCTAAAAATAGGAAGAAGACGCTGCCCATACTGACACTGATGGCCGATTTGCTACTGGAATAATTGAGCCCACAATGTATACCTAGCATCGTGACAAAAAATGTAAGGACACTCAGGCCTACAAGTAGAAAGAGGAAACTCTCAAATTCAATACCGCCACGAATCAGCAGATAAACGGATATTAGCAGAGGGACTACAATCATTTCTTTCGTAACGTAGAAAACTCCCCAGAGCTTTCCAAAGACGAATTCTGCAGGCGAAATATCTGAGACCAATAATAGATCTAGTGCCTGTCCGTCCCGTTCGTTTGTAATTGAGTTGACGGCCAGGGCGTTAATAATAACTAGACTGACGAGAAACAGTGGAGCCAAAGATGTCGCTGCGGCAGGAAAGATTGAACTGAGACCGGCTCGCGGGACATTATTCGACAGATCCGAAAGTGATTGATTCAAACCGAGCAGGGCTAGAATCACCATAAGGCCGTAAGCCACGCGAACGATGACAATCTTTCGGCCATATGCCCATGTGCAGATCTCACGCCAGAGTACAGGATTGTCCCACACTCGTCGCGATTCTGTTTCTCCATCGGCATGAGCACCAGCACGACGCATCGCATCCACGTGAGATTCACGAGCCTGTTCTGCAATCTTCTTGATCTCGTCTTCTGATAACTGCTTGTCTAAAATCGAGGCGACGTCGTCTTCCTGTTCTTGTTGTCGCCGGATTTCCCTTGAAGGATTCCAGACTCGCACTTTGGCGATCGCAATGGCGTTCAAAATGAATGTCATAATCACTGCAAAAATGGTAAAGCAAATAGCCGGATCCGAAAGCGTCCAGGTACCATGCTCACCAATCGTGGGAATGATAGCGGCTGAAATTCCACGCACCGGACTAGCCCAATTGGCGAGCAGCTCCAAAACAGAATTCGATGCCCCTAGTGCATAAAGTCCTTCCCATAGTCCTAGCCATAATACGATCGTTAGTGTTGTAATCGATAAGGTTTGAAAAGTTTTCTCTCGCCACAGGGCATAAGTACTTCCAAGTGAGCCTGCGACCATGGTCGCAGCATAAGTGATTATCACGACCCGCGCGACCTGGTGACCTGACACTCCACCGAAAAGCTGAACTGTCATGAGCACGGGAATGGAAGCAAAGATTAATAGCAAAGGTGAAAGGAGGGCAGACAGTAGCTTGCCAAGAACTAACTCCTGATTAGTTAATCTTGTGAGAAGCAACAAAATAATGGTTCGCTTGTCTTTTTCCTGACTAATGGCACTCGCTGCTCCAAAGGCGGCTAGAAAGATTAATAGAGCCAGTTGAAGGGGGGCCAGAATTTGGAAAAAAGTCGAACCAAATCGGGCTAAGTCTCCAAGATTTTGAACAACCTGCGTTCCTGCCAAGATCATCCAGGACGTACTCATTAGAATGAGCAAGGCTGTGACATACACAGCACGGTATATGTAGTGCCGCGGGCGTCTTGGTAATGCAAGTGCTTCTCGATTAAAAACCGGACCAATCAAACGCAATCATCCTTTTCTTTGTTTTATCTATACACTTCTATTGTTCGGACGATTCCGGCACTTCCAAGTCGATCGTCTCTCTCAAATTAAACGGATTTGTTCAAAAAAGGCATTCTTTTGAAGGGGAAGAGTAAATTGAGGTGCATTGAGGTAAATCCCAGTCAGAATTAAACTAATACGATAGTCAAAACCGGAAAGTCGCCGAATGACATAATTAGTGCATATAAAGAAGCACATTTGTATCACCTGACGTACATATTTGGTCTGGTTTAGCTCAACAAATTTGATTGGTTGGACCTAAAGGAGCAACGAATACGATGAAACAGTCGTATCTACTTATACTGACAGTCCTGCTGTTTGGTTCGGTATCTGAGGTGAATTCTGCGCAATCTCTTAAGTCTGTAGATTTGCGGTTTGAAGATGCACAAACAGATGAAGTCCCTGATTTTCAGCGACACGTTGTTCCCCTACTGAGCCGTCTGGGATGTAATGGTCGAGCGTGCCATGGATCGTTTCAGGGCCGGGGTGGATTTCAGCTTTCTTTGTTCGGATACGATTTTGCTGTAGATCATCAGGCTCTGTTTAATGAGGACAGCCCGAGGGTTAATCTTGAATCACCGAATGATAGCCTTATAATCGCCAAACCTACTGATGAGTTTGAACACGAAGGTGGAAAGCGTTATGAAAAAGAAAGCTGGGAACATAATCTCATCCGACAGTGGATAACCGGTGGTGCCAAATTCGAAGAGAATTCAGTTTCTAAGCTCCTCCGAGTTGAGATCACACCGGAGGAAATCCTGTTCTCCAGGCAGGGGCAAACTGAGCAGCTTACGGTGATTGCTGTGTGGGAGGATGGAACTCGCGAAGATGTAACACCTCTTGTCCGGTACTACACCAATGACAATTTAATTGCGGATGTCGATCAGGATGGTTTGGTGACTTCCGGCGAGTCAAAAGGAGATACACATGTGGTGATTTCCTACGACAAAGCGGTGGTCCCGATACCCGTGCTCCGACCATTGACCAATTTGGTAGGTAAAAGATATCCTAAGATCGAAACACCAACTCGTATTGATGAATTGGTCGTGGAAAAACTAAGAAAGCTGGGAATCGTTCCCTCCGATATTGCATCGGATGCGGAATTCCTGCGTCGTGTCTCATTGGATATTTCAGGTACTCTACCAACAGCTCAGGAGGCTGCCGAGTTTATTCAGGACAAGTCTCCGAATAAGCGAGCACAGAAAGTAGAAGCCTTATTAAACAGCCCAGGGTACGCGGCATGGTGGGCAACCAAGCTCAGTGATTTTACAGGTAATAATGATCAGCAACTGGTGAACACTTCGCCGATTCGTACTGGCCCTGGTGAAATCTGGTATCGCTGGATTGAACAGCGAGTCGCTCAAAATGTGCCATATGACTAATTGGCGGAAGGAATCATCCTGGGAACTTCATTGGATAGAGGTCAGTCCTATGAAGAGTTTTGTCAGGAGATGACAGATTTACATAAACAGGATGAGTTGAACGTTGCAGGTATGAAGACAATGCCGTACTACTGGGCACGTCGTGAATTTCGCTTGCCACCGGAGCGAGCAATTAGTTTTGCTTATGCCTTCATGGGAATTCGAATTCAATGTGCTCAGTGTCATAAGCACCCGTTTGATATCTGGTCAAAGCAAGACTTTGCCGAGTTCTCAAACTTCTTTACAGGCGTTCGATTTGGGACAACCCCACCTACCGGAGAAGGTCGGGAATCCTATAACAAAATGATTGCAGATCTTGGTTTGAAGGGGCTTCGAGGTGGAGATCTGCGACGGAAAATTACAAATGAAATGCGTAAAGGTTCAGTCGTACCGTTTCCGGTTGTTTATACGGTGGCTGGGAGAAAAGTTGACGAAAACGGTCGTTCGACCGGAGAAGCAGTGGTGGATGCGACGATTCTGGGAGACACCACGATTTCTTTTGAACGAGGGCAGGATCTACGCGTGCCGTTAATGGAATGGTTACGAGCTGATGAGAATCCCTATTTTGCAAAAGCGTTTGTGAATCGTGTTTGGGCGAATTACTTCGGCCGTGGCATCGTCGACCCTCCGGATGACCTGAGTCTGGCAAATGCCCCAAGTAACAAAGCACTTCTAGAGCACCTGACACAAGGATTCATCGATAGCGGTTTCGATATGAAATGGGTACACCGTGAGATTGTTATGAGCCGTACTTATCAACAGACTTGGGTTGCCAATGACACCAACGCCCAGGATAAAACTAATTTTAGTCATCAGCTACCACGTCGATTGCCGGCGGAAGTTACGGTGGATGCGATCCAGCTGGCGACAGCATCAGATGATGAATCATTACGCATGCAACAGGAGATGCATCGCAGGGCAATTGCCATCGCCACGTCTAGTGAACGATACCTACAAGGGGGAACGCCGGAAGCCTTCCCTTTGATGGTTTTTGGACGCTCGACTCGTGAAAGTAATTGTGAGTGTGATCGTTCAACTGATGCAACATTATTGCAAACAGTATTCCTGCAAAATGATGATGTGGTTTACAGCCTGATGAATCGGCGAAATACAGGTTGGCTTGAGCAGGTTGCCAAAGAGTATGATTTACCGTTTAATGTGCAGGCTCGCAATCAACCAAAACCTCCGGAAAACTATGAACAGACATTTAAGAATCTGCAGCAACGATTGAAAAAGCTTCAGGCGGATCCTTCCCAAAAGGCTCAGTATGAAGCGGCCTTGAAGACTCGTCGACGGTTGATTAGCCAGTTTGGATTACCCAAATCTCTCCAGCCAACGACAGCAGAGCAAAGCTTGAATTTGGAGCAGATGCAGGAAATCGTCGAGCAAGCCTATCTCCGAACTTTGACAAGATTCCCCAACGAAACAGAAATGGATCGTAGTCTCGAGTTTATTGCTCAAGCGGATGACAAGATTAATGGTGTTCGCGGATTGTTATGGGCTTTGGTAAATACTAAAGAGTTTATACTGAATCACTAAAGCTCGGGATTACAATTAAAAATAACCTGCAATTGTGGGTGCTAAACAGACAGAAGGAAAGTTTCATGGCAGTGCATAAAACTTGTGATGGCGTAGTTCGACGTGATTTTCTCCGCGTCGGTGTAGCTGGAATGACAGGTATGAATCTGGCTGGGTATCTCAATATGGCTCAAGCAGGGCAACTTGCAGAAGCTCAGGGGAAAAATGCCATTTTCGTGAACCTGACTGGTGGTCCCTCGCATATGGATACGTTTGACCTGAAGCCGGACGCACCGAAGGAGTACCGAGGTACATTTAATCCGACCAAGACGAATGTATCTGGAGTCGAGTTTAGTGAGCATTTGCCACAGTTAGCCAAGTGTGCCGATAAGTTTGCGATTTTCCGAGGAGTCAGCCATACTCTTGGAGCTCACCGACTAGGGACAGAATACGTGAACACTGGTAACCGTCCCTTGGCCTCACTTGAGTATCCTGGTTATGGAGCAGTCATCACAAAGGAACTGTCTAAGCCTGCCGATATTCCGCAGTTTGTTGCGATTCCCCGAAGTAATCAGCGAGCTGGATTTCTGGGAGTTCGGTACGCCCCGTTAAATACCGGTCGTACTCCTACAATAGGGGCTCCGTTTTCCGTTCGTGGAGTTTCACTTGGAGCCGGTTTAACGGTTACGGAAGTGAAGAAGCGAAAGGCGTTATTGGATGACCTGGATAATACCTTTGCTGGAGCCGAAGAAAATAGTCAGTTGGTCGAGGGACTGGATGAATTCAGTCAGCAGGCTCATGCAATGATTACTTCTCCTCGCTCTCGTCAGGCGTTTGATATTAGTAAAGAGTCACCAGCCTTTGCTAAGAAATTTGGCGATTCTAACTTTGGGGCGAGTTGTTTGTTAGCCACTCGGCTAGTTGAATCCGGTGTGAAATTTGTGACGTTGACTTACGGCGGATGGGATACTCATCGCGATAATTTCACGTCCTTAAAAGATCGCCAGTTGCCAAGTTTTGATGAAGGACTGTCAGGTTTATTTGTTGGTCTGGAAGAGAAGGGCTTGTTAGATTCAACGGTGGTTTATGTGACGGGTGAATTTGGACGTACACCAAAGATTAATGATCGCACGGCTGAAGGTGGTCGCGATCACTATCCTCGATGTATGTTCATGTTAATGGCCGGTGGTGGTATACGTGGAGGTCAGGTGATTGGTGCTAGTGATGATAAGGCAACTGGACCGGCGAATGAAGCGATAGCTCCGGATGACGTGGCTGCCACATTCTATCACGCAATGGGAATTGATCACTTGAAAGAGTATCACACGGCGACAGGAAGACCGATAATGATTGTCCGCGATGGAACTCCGATTCAGCAAGCATTTGCCTAATGGCATCAAAAATGAATGACACTAAAAACCTGTGGCAGCTATGTCACAGGTTTTTTTATTTTTATCCGGACACCAAGCCTTTTTACGCTCTTACCTCTATGTAGAAATCAACAATCGATGATCAATCAGAAGAGGGTAAATAATGATGAGTCCGCGACGTCAGCAATATTTCGGCATAGCGACAGGCTTGTTTCTTGTCTTACTGGGTGCTTTTGGAACTATCAACTTAGCTTTGAGTGACAATCTGGCGGATCGCATCGTTGTCAAGCGTTCGACCGTGACTGGGGCTAACGTGACTGGGGCTAAACTGTCTACACCAGCTGAACCTGTAATAGAATCTTCGGTGCCAATGTGTACGAGTGGAAATTTTCCACCTGAGACTCCAATTCAAACTAAAACTCAAGATCAGTTTATAGGGTCGCCTGAGCCTTCTGGATCAACATCGCCAAATTATCGAGGCAGGTCTGTTTTGAATACAGCTGCGTCTACTCAATCAATCATGCAACCGACCATTGGAGTTCCGGGAGCCAAGCTGCCCTCATTGGATGGCTTTAAACCTCGGTTGCCCCCCTATTACAGTCGGCTAGTGACTCCTCAGCAACGTGAGAGGATTTACTGGATTCAGCAACGATACTATATCGAAATCGAAAAACAGCGCTCTCGCATCAATAAGCTGGAGCAGGAAAGGGATAAATTAATTCAGGCTTGTTTAACCGCCAGTCAGTTAAAGCAGTTAATGCAATGGAAAGGGGGGCCAAAATGAAACAACTTCAGTAACTCCAACGATGAACGGCTAGGTCTCCCTGACAAGCTATCTGTTCAATGTATTTCTTGGAATGGGAATACGTTGAGTTCTACCATGACGATGCAAATTGTAAGTAGTCACGGTTTGAGGTCCATTTGAATTGAATCTTTAGTCTGTAAAGCTTCAGGATTTTGCAGTCGATCTTTAATCCACTGTAGCGGGACGAATTTTCGCATCAAGTTATAAAAGTGTTGGTGAAGCACCTTCTCTGTCTTGTCTGGCAATTCCCTGGGGAGCTCACTTCCATCCGCAGCGACAAAGCCAGTCCAGGTCAGGCGTAGATCCCAACCATACAAAGCAGCAGACTGATTGATTCGTTCTTTGATTCTCAAAGCCCACATGCCTCCATACATGTCACGATAATCTAGCCACACTCGGTCTTCCTCTCGTATGTTCGATCGATCCGGCCTTGGTTGTAAAAAGGCGACGAGAAACGAAACAATGGCAAGACTTAGGCCCGCTTCCATGGCATAGGAATAGCTCAAATGAGTCCAAGAGGGGAGATTAGGATTGACTAACATAAATTGTGATATCCCGATGAGGATGCCACTGATCCAAAATCGACTCAGAATAATATTTAAGGCCGAAACGCCAATAAGGGTGAGCATAAACCAGGCTCGGATTCCCTGAGTGTCTGCCAGTTGGCCCGGACTAAGTAATACCGTCTCCAAGGCTGGCAAAACAAGAATTATCCAAAGCGAAAAGACGATAAATTCCCACATTTTGTTTTGTGGACGCCGAGCCCCCAGTAGGGACATGAAGGGACAAAAAACCAGAGCATGTGCTCCGAACTGTATCGCTTCAATCCAATATTGCTGACGAGGACTTGAAAATGGATTTCCTGCAGAATCACGGTGTAGGTTGATGGCAGAATCTGAATTGTCATGACCTAATGTGTGAGCGAGCGCAATACTCCAGATGGTTACTACAAGCCAGCACCAGGGAGCGATGAGAGTAGTGGACTTAATGTTTCGCATTGCAAAGATCAGCAGAACGGATGCTGCAAATGCTAAAACTAACCCTATATCCACGGATAAACCATTCGTTGAAGAAACTAATTGTGCCAGCAGACTATCAATATCACTTCCTTAATATATACCTACGGGCAGTGTTCTTGTCATTGTGAAACCTACACTTCTCGATTAACCTGAATAATTAGCGGTTTTACGATATTGGTATGCAAAGAATTCCGTTGTTTTTTTCTTGGTATAGGGCAACGATTCTCCCTGTTAGGCTTCTATTTTGAGGATCTTATATACATGAATCTGTTGCGTATTACTTTGTTGTTCGGTTTTCTACTGAATTGCACATTGTTTATAGGCTGTTCTTCTGAAAAGGATAGCACGGGTAACGGGGAAGACCTTGCCCAAGTGAATTCAGAACAAGAAGATCTTGGTGAAGAAGCAGGGGGAAGTCTCGCTCAGGAACCAAAGCAGGAAGACGATAAAGAAGCAATTACTAAAATCGAAGATATGTACGGCGAAGTGTTTACGGATGACGACGGCTTTGTTGTTACCGTAGATTTTGGTGGGGCATTTGGTGAAAAGGTCGATTTAACTGTTCTGGCCGGAGTACCTAACACAGAAAAGCTCGTTCTAAACGGAGCCGATATTAGCGACGAAGATTTGGTACACCTTAAACAACTTAAGTCGCTAAAAGTATTGGATCTTGGCGAAACTAGAGTTTCGGATGCGGGGATGGAGTCGTTACTTGATGTTCCTAGCCTCGGAGAAATAAATCTACAGCGGACTGACGTTACAGATGCTGGCTTAAAAACCTTGCTAGGTATTGCCAACTTAAAACGATTCAAGTTGGTACGTTGCAAGATCTCAGATGCTGGGCTGGCACAACTTAGTGATCGTACAGATATTGTTCTGCTGGACCTGAAAGAGTGCATCAATATTTCAGATGCCGGATTGAAACATGTGGCAGGCATTAAGTCCCTTAAGTTTTTAAGGGTATGGGGATCTCAGATTACTGATGCCGGAATGGCTCATATTACCGGTTTGTCCAATCTTGTTCATTTGGGGCTCGACGATACAAGGGTGGGGGATGAAGGGCTTAAGAGTATTGGGAAACTTAAGAATCTGCAGAATCTGGAAATGTATCAAACTGCCATCACGAGTGCAGGGATGCAGCACTTGTCCGAACTTGGAAAAATGAAATACCTCAAAGTGCGGGGAACTTTAGTTGATTCAGAAGGAATGGTCGCCTTAGCAGGAATGAAATCATTGAGCCGGCTGGATCTAAGTGAATCTCAGGTTGGAGATGATGGTCTGGCGAATCTAAGCGAACTCGAATCGTTAACCGATTTGAACTTGTGGGCAACGCAGGTCACTGATGCGGGATTAGTACATCTCACTCAGTTAACAGGCCTGACAAAGTTAAATCTTGATCAAACTACGGTTTCTGATGCAGGTCTCGAACACGTTGGCAAGCTTACAGGATTGAAGTCGCTGGTTCTTAGTTCCACTCAGATAACAGATGACGGAGTGAGCCATTTGTTTCCCCTTGTAGAACTACAGGATTTGTATGTCGAGTTTTGTAGTAGTCTTGGTGATACTGGAAAACAGGCAATTCGCGACAATCTTCCCAACGTAGTCATTACTGAGTAACCAATAAAACTTAATTAAACGAACATCTAGGTTTCGAGGAATTCTGAAGTCGGAATCTAAAGGCGGGATTGCATATGTCAAACTCTTCGGACTCTCTGTTTCAACGATTCGCTCTGCGAAATATAAGTGCGATGTCACTTTTGATATTGCTGGCTCTTCCCGTGCTTGCACAGTCTCCTCAAGGTGATGCTACCGCTTCAGCGCAGGGAGGTGAGCTGGAGGATCCAGGTGCGGAAAAGAAACCACTCACAGAACCTGTCGTACAACGTATTGCTGTCCAGTCTGGCTTTTCAGCCTTTGTTCCTAGACGCTGGGGGATCCTTTCCTGCGAGGTTTGGAATCCTACGGATCAGTCTCATGCATTAACGATCAGAGCGAATTGGGAAACAGAAGACCTAACCACTAATGCAATCCAGTTTACGCGGAACTTTACAGTGCCTGCTAAGACGGTAAGGGTAGTATCGTATCCCATCAGAATTCCGGATCATGAGTTCTCTCAAAAGCGACTGAAACTTGGCAATCTTGAATTGAATTCGCGAATCACACGATTGGTTGATGGCCAGGAAGTCGCGGTGCTGAGTCCGCTAAAAACTCCCTTAGATCTTGCTCAGATCACTACTGATTTCAATAAGCCTGCTCTTGGGTTTATGGCTCCGGATCCCAAAGACCTGTTGGAACGCTATCTCCGTCTCACTAATGTTGGTGTGGATGTCGAAATGATTGATAGTGAATCTTTGAGAATGATTAAGTCGATCAAGAGTGATCGTGAAGCCGGGATTTCCGTGTTTGTACCGCAGGGAACTGAAATTCCTGCGACGTCAACAGCACTCGATGCGCTCGATCAGCTCGTTATTGCAGATGAGCGGGTGATACATGATGTTGCCTTGATGTCTACGATTCGTCAGTGGGTAGCCAATGGCGGCCGTTTATGGATCATGCTCAACGAAACCGGGGTGGAGCTGCCTCAACGACTACTGGGCGATTCCCTCAGCCTCTCGGGGCTTGGTAAGGAACGCTTGTCTCATGTAGAGATCGTTTCCGTGAATTCCGGTCAGGAACCGCTCGTCTTTGATTATGACGTACCCGTCGAAAATGCTGTCGTTTTTGCAGAAGATGTGGAGGTATACCACGAGGTTAATGGAATGCCTTCATCGTTCTGGAAGAAGTTTGGCAATGGTGAAGTTTTATTTACAACGCTGGAAGCTCGCGGACTAACTCACCCAAAACCATTTTCCACATCCTACGAGTTACTACCGTTATTACCCCTGCAGGATCTCGCAATTCGGTTTTTCAAACCCACTGAAAAAGTAATGACAGATGTGTCGGTGACCAATATGGAGTTGGCAGCCATGACACCGGATCCTGACGACGAGTCAGATGCTGCTCATGACATGCGAATGAAGATGGAAACGCATCAAGGTACCAGTCGGGTCGATGAGATGAGTGAGTATTTGGTCTCTAAGGTTGGTTTTGAGATTGTCGCTCGTGAACACATTGCGATTGTATTTGGATTGTTCTTTGTCGTTCTGTGTACAGTTGGAATTGTCTTGCGTCGTAAGGGGCGTTTGGAATTGATGCTTTTGGCGGCTCCTGGATTAGTTTTGATAGTTTGTACCTATCTTTACTTTGTTGGGTCAGCTAAGCGTAACACACTTGAAAATCTGCTGGCCTCGATTCAGTTTATCAATGCCGAAAATCAAGCTCGAGATTTATCAGTGCGTGGTTTTGGGGCTGTCTATAGTGAAGAATCGGTCAATGAAGACATCTACGTTTCAAATGGAACGCTCTTTTGGCCGGATTTCCAAGAATTGACGGGGCAGAACATTCGTATGGTTTGGGATGACTTGGAATCCTGGCACTGGGAAGGTCTGCAGATTCCCGGAGGAACGGTCCGTACCTTCCCGTTTGAAAAGACGGTTGCTTCTGAACAGCCTGTTTTTGCAAAAGCTACATTCGGAGAAAACGGAATGCAGGGTAGTTACGAATTAGGCCCGCTTACCAATCTGGAGCATGGGCTTTTGGTGAGCCCCACCGGTGAACGTGTATCGGTGATGTTCGAGGATGGAAATTTGGTGATTGGATCTGAGGAGCTTTCTGATTCTCAATTTGACACCACCTCGACTTTGGTTGATGAAGAAACTGGGAATCGCATTAATTTCATTAATGCATTATTGAAGCGGGAAAATGCAGATGTCATGAAGTATCCCAGCGTACCCTCACTTTTCGTTTGGAGTGACCCTTTGGAGCTGGGTATTGAGTTTCCAGGTGATCAAAAAGTGATTGGTTCGGCATTGACTGTGATGCCAATCAGAATTGGAAAGACGGAACCGGGCGAGAAATTTGTCGTGCCATCGATCATGACTTCTTTTTACCCGAGTAATGCAATCAACGGTATCGGTGCCTCTTATGCTTATGACTTTACAAAAGATCAATGGAGCGAGGAGAAAATCAACCGTTCGCATCAGATGTGGTTGAAAGTTAAAGTGCCGGCGGAAGTAATGCCAGCCACAATTACGAAAGCAACAGTAACGGTCGATATTCAAGCCGGTGAACGAGTTGTCAATTCAGTAGGTCGTGTATTGGGAGACAACGGGCTTTACAATCCTGTCATTTTGGATACCCGTAAAAGCCCGAATGGTCAGGAATTATTCGTGTTTGAAAACCCCGAACATTTAGTGATCGATGAAAACGGCTATATCTTCCTCGGAATTAATATCGGTCTGGATCCGATACCAGGAGAATCAGGGTCCGATCAGGCGGAGCGTGAGAAAGACTATTTTTGGCAAATCAATGATGTGGATGTATCACTTGAAGGTACAGTAAACACCGATTCATAAAATCGGCTAACAAATAAGGACCGAGTCAATGTGATTCGGAATGACAATTTGAGATGACAGATAGTGTTGTAGTTATTGAGAATATGACCAAGAAATTTGGTGAGTTTACAGCCGTCGATAAGCTATCGATGACTGTGGAACGTGGACGAATTCTTGGATTTATCGGCCCTAACGGTGCAGGTAAGACAACGACCATCAAGATTTTGGTTGGTCTTGCCAGACCGACTTCTGGAAGGGCTACGATTGCCGGCGCAGACTGTGTAACCGAGTCTCACCAAATTAAGAAACTAGTCGGCTATATGCCGGATAAATTCGGCCCCTACCCGAATATGCGAGTCCGTGAATATCTCGACTTCTTCGGAGCGGCCTTTAAAATTCCCAAGAAGGAACGCAAAGCCAGGATCCAGGAAGTACTTGAGATTACTCGGGCAACCTATATGCAGGATCGCTACGTCGAAGCACTCAGCCACGGGATGCAGCAGCGAGTTGGGATTGCTCGGACATTGCTTCATGATCCGGAAGTTTTAATCTTTGATGAACCTGCTAATGGTCTTGATCCGGAAGCTCGAATTGAAATGCGAGACCTTCTTTTGCGTCTGGCAGACCTCGGGAAAACTCTAATTGTAACCAGCCATATCTTGCCGGAGCTTTCTCGTATTTGTGATGAAATTGCTATTATCAGTGGTGGAAAACTTCGAGCCTCGGGGACTATGGCTGAAATTAATCAGCAATTGGGTCAAATGCGTATGGTCGAGATTCATCTGGATGGCGCAGATCGTATTGATGACGCTCAGGATATCGTTCGTAAACATTCAGATATCGCCGAGATTGCCGGCAGTAAAACGGAAGAGTTGATTCGTTTCCGGGCCAACCTTACCGACCAGGCAATGGCAAGCCTATTGAATTCTTTGGTGACAGAGAATATTCCGGTAGCCCAGTTCCATGAAGTCCAGACAGATCTCGAAGATGCCTTCCTCACGGTCACCAAAGAAGACCGTGCCAAGATGGTTTAAGAAAGGTATTGCAGCGTTAGAATCATGTTACAAAACCCAATCGTACAACGTGAACTCATCGGAATGATGCGAACTCGCAAGGCAATTGTGATTCAGGCATCTTTGGTGATCCTGTTTGCTTTGCTGTTATTGCTTCGCTGGCCGGTCGATCCTATTGCGGACGTAACTGGTGTTAAGTCGATGCAGGTTTTCAAACTATTCTCTTACGGAATTCTTACGGCATTGATTTTCCTGGTCCCGGTATTTCCGGCCACTTCAGTAATTCGGGAACGAAATAGTGGTACTCTGGCATTGCTTTTGAATTCACCGATGAAGCCGACTGAAATCTACTTCGGTAAATTAACAGGTGTCATGATGTTTGTCATGCAATTGTTGATTCTCAGCATTCCCTCCTTAGCAGCATGCTATGTAATGGGTGGGATCTCCATGCAACAGCAGGTTCTACCTCTGTATGGTGTCTTGCTGCTAGCAGCATTGCAGTATTCCACCATGGGGCTCATGGTAAGTTGTCTTGCTGGCTCTATTGATAGTGCGCTTAAGATTACCTACAGATTAGTGTTGTTTATGTCGGTGGTCGTATTAGGGCCGCACCTTTTTCTGCAGGGAGCCACTGGATCTTTGTCGGTTATCGCCAGTTGGATTCGATGTATTTCCCCCTTACCACCAGTCATGGATATTATTGGGCATGGTGATGTTGGCGCTCAGGGAATGGATACGAACATTAATTCCATCACGAATTACATTATTTTGTCACTGGCCTTAACTTGCACCTTTATCATGGTTGCTTTGGTACAGCTAAATCGCCGCATTCTTGACCGCGCTAAGAGCGCCGGGGTCATGACGCATCAAATGAGCACGTTTGCTCAGCGATTTCGAATGATTTTGTACATGGGGATGGATCCAAAGAAACGGGCACCGCTGATTCCCGGTTATGTCAATCCAGTGCTCATTAAAGAATTCCGTAGCCGTCGGTTTGGCCGCGTGCACTGGATCATTAGAACTATGGTTGTCTGCGTGGTGATTTCATTATTCCTGGCAATTCAGTCGACCGTTTATACCGAACAGTGGGGAGTCGATATTATTGGCGGTATTATGGTCGTACTGCAGGTTGGTTTGGTGGTGATCATTACCCCAAGTTTGGCTTCTGGATTGATTAGTTCAGAGCTCGAGTCTGGTAGTTGGCGTTTGTTACTGCTAACTCCAATTAATTCCCGAAGAATCCTCGTTGGGAAATTGCTAAGTGTCGCCGTGACGATTTTCCTTATCGTGCTTGCCACCTTGCCGGGCTATATCGTCCTGATGGTCATTGACTTCACTCTGGTCACTCAGATTTGGCAGGTTTGCGTCTGTCTCTTGATGACCTGCATTATGGTGTTGGCTATTAGTGCTTTAGTTAGCAGTTTATTTCGAGCGACGGCGACAGCAACGGCTGTATCGTTTTCAATTGTCATTCTGATTTTTGCCGGAACGTTTCTATTCTGGCTGGGGAAAGGGGCTCCGTTTAATGTTGAAACGGTGGAGAAGGCTTTAGTAGTCAATCCATTGGCAACAGCTCTAACTATTATGGGGACTCCCGGGTTTGATGCTGCAGAATTTCAGTTGCTTGCACCACAGGTAATGTGGAAGGCTGAATTGAATGATCTTTGGCCGGCAGTACGAGTGCCACTCGAAGCAATGGGGGCCCAACGAGTCTCGGTCCCACTGTCCTGGAACTGGATTGTCACAGGCGGTATTTCTCTGGTTTGTTTCCTACTTTTGTACATTCGCGTAAAACTATTGACCAAACCTCAATAGCGAATCAGTTTAACCCTAGAGAATTGAATTGATGTTAAATCGAATCAACCCAATGCTACTGTTGTTTCTGGCTCTCGGAGCTTTAGCAACGAGTCCGTCATTGCAGGCACAACAGAACATTATCAAAGATGACTGGCCGATGTTCGCCGATCCGGTGATGCCACAGGAATACAAAATTTTGGTTGTTACTGAAAAACTGATTCCTACGTGGCTAAATGCCTTGGGCTCCAAAGACAATGAAATCCGTATCGATGCTGTTCAGACAATGCGGTTAGCTGCTCAGAAAGAGTTGCCAGGCCTGGAAGTAGTGATTGATCCTCTTATTGAAGTTGTAGCTGATACCGAAAACGTAAAAACAGTTCGCTATACGGCCGCCTCTGTTCTCGTATTGCTTGATGCGTCCAAAGCAAAGAATGTACTCTTGGATGGAATTCGCAATGGTGAGTATGAAATGTCTGTTATTGCTGAGTCGGCACTTGCCAAATGGAAAGCAGAGGAGATGCTGGATATTTGGCGTGCTAGAATGGACTCGCCCAAATCCGGTACCCTTCTGCGATTTGCTTTTGAGGGATTAGCGACACTCGGTACAAACGAAGATCGCCAGGCTTTGGTACGGTTTAGTACTCAGTCTTCGAATAGTAACGCATTGCGAATCGACGCCGCTCAGGCCGTTGCTCGACATGCACCAAATCCATTTTTAGTCGAAGCCGCTGAATTAGCCAACGGCTCTGTAGTAGATCTTCTTATTGCAGCTTATCTGTCTGCACCGATTCCGGGAGAAGAGAGTTATGATCAAGCTTTACAGGTCCAACAGCATCTAATCGCTTCGCAATCATATGTGGCAGCAGGAATTGCAGCCGAAGCTTTGGGTAGCTGGAATAAGCCTGCGTTGCTTGAAATGGCGGACGTACTCGAATCTCACCAAAATAGCCGTGCCCGATATGCCTATGTTGAGTCTTTAAAAGAGACAGTGTCGCCTGATTCTATTGCAACGTTAGGTCACTATCTGGATGATCCCGACCCGGAAATCCGCGTGCAGGTACGAGATTGGCTTATCGAATTCGCAAACCAACCCGAATTGTCAGCCAGGATCATCAACCTAACCGAGGGTGCGGTGAATGCGGATTCTTGGAGGCTACAGGAACAAGGGATGCATCTGGCTGTCCAGTTGGATCAGAAGCAGGTTGCCCCTGAAGTATTAAAGCACCTGAGTAGTCAGCGGGCAGAAGTGCTAGTGACTGCCAGTTGGACGCTGCGACGTTTAGCAATCCCAGAGACCCTGCCTTCAGTTTTGAAATATTGCCAGTCGCGAAGTAATGATTTCATGAAGGAAACGCTGCCACGTGAATTGGAATACGAAATAAATGAGCAATTTGCTCATCTCTATCAGATGTTTGGCCAAATGAAATATAAACCGGCTACTCCATTGTTAATGAGTTTTACCAAAAAAGTTGAACAGTTACGATTCAGAGTACGGGCTTCGGCCGGCTGGGCGTTAGGGAAAATCTGGGAAGGTGATTTGACGGGAGCTGAGGGCCTTGAAGACCTTTTTTATACACGCTTGACGGATGAAGCTCCGATTCCACCAGAAGACAATCTCGTGAAACGTATGTGTGCTCTTGGCTTAGCTCGAATCGGTTCCGGCAGTCAGAAGACGATTGATGCGTTGGAAGAATATCGGCAGCAGACGATACGTCAGGGTGTACCCAGCTTTAGCCCGTTGTACACCGGAACAGCTTGGGCTTTGGAAAAACTCACGGGTAAAAAGTATCCGGCTCCGGTCACGGGAACGTATAACGAAGGGCCCTGGCTGATCGAACCGTTTGACCCAAAACTGCTTGAAAATAATTAGCAAGTCGGTCTGCGTTCGGGTTTATCCTGTTAGGAACTAGTAGAGATACTAAGGCAGACGCTTCAGATTTGAAGCCACTATTTTGGTATCTTAGGATATAGGTTTCCATTTCATGATCCGTTTAAAGATGTAGGACTATGCCCCGCATCCTGCCAGCACTACCGTTCTTTACTTTGATTCTGATGCAAGCAGTGCCAACAGCAGTCTGTTCGGCGCAAACCGTGGATTTTGCTCGCGACGTACGACCTTTACTATCGGACACTTGTTATCACTGCCACGGACCGGACAAGGAAAATCAACAGGCAGAATTGCGATTAGACCTAAGGTCCAGTTTGTATCAGGTCCATGACGGAGTGGCATTAGTGGTCCCCGGCAATACTGCTAAGAGTCTTTTGTTTCAACGGATAACGGCCAAAGATCGGACAGAGCGAATGCCTCCAGAGGATGCACAGGTTAAACTCTCGGACACGCAAATTGAATTGATCGGAACGTGGATTGAAGAAGGAGCGGTTTGGAAAGATCACTGGGCTTTTGAAGATCCGGTGAAATCTGAATTGCCGAAGACTTCGAATCATCCCTGGGTAGCTAATCCGATTGATGCCTTTGTTTTGGCAAGATTGCAGGAGCGGGGAATTACTCCATCTACGATTGCCTCTAAAGAAAAGTTGATACGTAGAGTCACTTTAGATTTGACGGGGTTGCCTCCCACGCAGGAGGAAATGACTTCTTTTCTTAGCGACAACTCGCCTCGTGCTTATGAACGCCTTGTAGATCGATTGCTAAAAAGTGAGCGTTATGGCGAACGTATGGCGATGCAATGGCTCGACGTTGCTCGATATGCGGATACTAATGGGTATCAGACAGATGGTGAACGGCATATGTGGCGATGGCGAGAATGGGTGATTGATGCTTTTAATTCCAATAAGCCATTCAGTGATTTTACCATCGAACAACTGGCTGGCGACTTGATCCCCGACGCTACGACTGATCAGATTCTAGCGACTGGGTTCAACCGGAATCACCGGTCCAATTCAGAAGGAGGGATTGTCTTTGAAGAATATCTGGTCGAGTATGCTGTTGATCGAGTGGATACTACTGCCACAGTATGGCTTGGTCTTACCATGGGGTGTGCACGCTGCCACGATCACAAATATGACCCGATTACTCAGAAAGAATTTTACGAGGTCATGGCGTTTTTTAATAATATTCCGGAACGTGGACGTGTCATTAAGTATGGGAATTCCTTTCCTGTCATCAAAGCGCCAACTCGCCAAATGGCCATGCAGCTGCGCGAATATAACTCTCAAATGGAAGTGCTGCGTCGGCGTCTCGATGTAAATGCCAAAAGTATTCAGGAGCGTGTGACTCGATTATTGGATAAGCAGACTCCTCAGCAGCCTGTCATTCACCAGGATCTTATGGTGCGGTTTGACTGGAATGGCCGTCCTGTGCAACAGACGTATGAGGTCGAAGGCAAAGCTGAAGATTATGATGTGATCAACACCGGTGAAGTTTCCGAAGAATTATACACAGCGACTGTGTTGGATCAGGAGAATGCCCGGTATGGTCAGGGAGTTCATGGTCAGGCCTTAAAACTGGATACATCCTATCGCATCAGTGGTGGAGCAATTATTCAATTTGCAGGCCATCAACGCTTGACGCTTAGCACATGGATAAAGGTTGACGAACCGTCCAATGGGACGATTATGAGTATGCTGAATCCTGATGATCGGCGTCCGCAGGGCTTTAGTTGGAGCTTAGTTGACAATAAGGTTCAGGTTAATTTCGGACCACGTTGGCTGGACGATTCTGTACGGCTGAGAACTAAACGGGCAATTCCGGTGGGGCAATGGGTACATCTTGCCTTTACATCTGATGGGACGCAAATGGCTCGGGGGATGGCAATTTATATAAACGGTGAACGTCAGGATGTGGATGTTCTGCTGGATATATTCACCGGAACTTACAAGACGAACCCAACCTTGATGATAGGTGCACAAGGAGAGCAGGGGCGTCTCCGTGGCATGCTGGATGAAACGAGGTTTTATTTGCGTGATTTAGAGCCTCAGGAATTACGAAGCTTAGCGGTACGAGAGACTCCAGCAGAAATTGCTGCGACTGCAAAACCAAGTCCTGCTCAGCAGGAAAAGCTTCTGCATTACTATTTAGATCAGGTTGATCAATCACAGGATGGGAAAGACTATCGCGCCTTAAGAAAGCTGGAATCGACGTCTCGTCGTTTTGTCGAAAAAATTCCAACATCAATGGTGATGGAGGAAAAAGCGGATCGTGGGAAAACTCATGTCCTCATTCGTGGACAGTATGACAACCGCGGGGAGGAAGTTTCGATGAATGTACCTCGCTCTCTATTTAAGGGAGAACAAGTAGAAGCGTTTTCATCCCGGCTGGATTTAGCAAAGTGGATCGTTAGTGATCACAATCCGTTAACTGCCCGAGTTATCGTGAATCGTTTTTGGCATCAGTTTTTTGGTCGCGGTATTGTTAAAACGCTGGAAGATTTTGGTTCTCAGGGAGCACCTCCAACGCATCCTCGTTTGCTCGATTGGCTAGCGGTTGAATTTCGTGAAAGTGGATGGGATGTGAAAGCGTTTGTGAAGATGGTTGTTATGAGCAGTACTTATCGTCAGGAGTCGACTGTAAGTAAACAGCAACTGGCTCAGGATCCTGAGAATATCTGGCTAGGCCGTGCTTCACGTCTGCGGCTGCCGGCAGAAATTTTGCGAGATCAGGCTTTAGCCGTTAGTGGCTTGCTTAATGGAACCATTGGTGGTCCCAGTGTGAAACCGTATCAGCCAGCTGGATTGTGGAAAGAAATTGCTAGTCAGGCATATGACCAGGACTCCGGAGAAGATTTATACAGGCGAGGAATGTATACATTTTGGAAACGCACGGTACCGCCACCGACAATGGTTACCTTCGATGCTTCGAGTCGTGAAATTTGTGTACTGTCACGCTCTCGTACCAATACACCATTACAGGCGCTAGCGTTGTTAAATGAGGTTTCGTATGTCGAAGCCGCTCGAAATCTTGCTCAGCAAATGATCTTAAAAGTATCGAAGGAAGACGGTAGGTTACGATGGGGTTGGCGTCAGGTTACTAGTCGGATGCCGAGTGAATATGAAATGAGTGTCTTGCATAACTCATTACAGAGGAATCTGGAGCGGTATACAAAGGACCCCAAAGCTGCAGAAGAGTTAATTTCGTTTGGTGAGAGTCAGGCAGATGTATCGATTAAGCCTCATGAGTTGGCCGCTTATACTGTGATAGCGAGCATGTTATTAAATCTGGACGAGGTCATTAACAGAGAGTAAGCGATGTCGTTTTTGAACCATAAATCCAGGCAGAATCCTCTGAGCAGAGCAGGCTGGCTCCATAATCGCCGTCACTTTTTGATGGGTAGCGGTATGTCGATAGCATCGGCCGCTATGAGTAATTTGCTAAAGGCTGATACCCCGAGTGACAATCAGGGACTTCATTTGCCGGCGAAAGCGAAACGAGTGATCTATTTGTGTCAAAGTGGCGCTCCGTCTCAGATCGACTTATATGATCACAAGCCAGAGTTGAATCAATGGGTTGGTGAGGATTTACCTGATAGTGTTCGTAATGGACAACGGCTCACCGGTATGACTGCGGATCAGGATAGTTTCCCCATTGCGCCATCTATTTTTAACTTTAAACAGTATGGCCAAAGTGGAGCATGGGTTAGCGAATTGCTGCCTCATACCTCCGACATTGTCGATGATGTGACTTTTATTCGGACGTTATATACCGAAGCGATTAATCATGATCCCGCGATCACTCTGATGCAAACCGGAACGCAGATTGCGGGCCGCCCTAGTTTTGGAGCATGGCTGTCGTATGGTTTAGGAAGTTTGAACGATGATTTGCCCACATTTATTGCGATGACTTCGGGTGAAGGGGGACAGCCGCTGTATGACCGACTGTGGGGAGCTGGCTTTTTGCCGTCTCATCACCAGGGGGTCAAGTTGCGGCGGACAGGCGATCCGGTTCTGTTTCTTTCCAATCCACCAGGCGTTACCAGACAGGATCGTCGAAAAATGCTCGATGATCTATCCCTGTTGAACCAGAAGCGGGTGGAAGAGATTGGTGATCCGGAAATAGAAACCCGAATTTCTCAATATGAAATGGCTTTTCGTATGCAGGCATCGGTACCTGAATTGGCCGACTTTTCCAATGAACCGGAACATGTTTTGAAACAATACGGAGACGATGTCAAGCTGCCGGGGACCTATGCTGCTAATTGTCTTCTGGCAAGAAGGCTAGCCGAGCGAGGTGTTAGATTTATTCAGCTTTATCATCGTGGATGGGATCAGCATACGTTTTTACCTAAGGGTATACGAAAACAGGCAGCTGCGACTGATCAAGCCTCGGCTGCGCTGATTCAGGATCTGAAAGCAAGGGATATGTTAAAAGATACTCTGGTGATCTGGGCGGGGGAATTCGGACGCACTGTCTATTGCCAGGGTGCGTTGACCGAGACTGATTACGGGCGCGATCATCATCCCCGATGTTTTACAATTTGGGCCGCTGGTGGCGGAATTCGCGCGGGGCAAGTGATTGGTAAAACGGATGACTTTAGCTACAACATCGAAGAGGACCCAATTCACATCCACGATCTGAATGCCACGCTTTTACATTGTTTGGGCATACAACACACCCGACTGACCTATAAATATCAGGGCCGCCATCATCGTTTGACTGATGTGCATGGCAACCTGGTTGATAAAATGCTGGCCTAATATAAATCGAGTTTTGATAGGCGGCCTTTTAGTTGCCTTCTTAAATAAAAGCGTACGAGTTCGTTGGAGAATGCAAGTATGGAATTTGCGGGAAAGCATGTATTAATAACCGGGGGGACACGAGGAATCGGTAAAGCTCTTGGTGTACGTTTAGCTGAGGAAGGTGCAGCGGTTTCATTGAATTATCTATCGCGTGACGAGGCTGCTGCAGCGACTGTCAAGGAAATTCAGGAAGCCGGCGGTAAAGCAGCCTCAGTGAAAGGAGATAATTCACTTCCGGAATCAGCCGTCGCTGTTGCTACTGCCGCTCGGGAAGCGTTTGGCCCGATTGATATGTTAGTTTGTGCTGCCGGAATTAGTATTCCCGGCCCCGCCGATGAGATGACCTGGGAACGATGGAAAACCACAATGAATATTAATCTGGATGGTACGTTCAACATGGTGTATGCGGTGATTGAAGAAATGCAACAACGCAACTTTGGACGTATTGTGACGTTTTCATCAATTGCAGGGTTGAGACCTCGTATGAATCAAATTGCTTATTCGGCATCTAAGGCTGGAGTGATCGCGATGACTCAATGTATGGCGGAAGCCTGGGCTCGAGATGGAATTCGTGTGAATTGCGTATGTCCCGGGTTGACCGAAACGGAAATGGCTCATACATTATCGCCCGAATACCATTCGATGGTTGTCGGAGCTACGCCTTTAGGACGGATCGGTGAACCCTCAGAGATAGCTTCAGTCGCCAGATTCCTGCTTAGTGAAGAGTCTAGCTTTATGACCGGACAAACCATCGTCGCTAGCGGTGGACGAGTGATGGTCCCATAGTGTCATCAGAGAAAAAGGAGAGTTTATAACGTGCAGATACATCAAACTTCTATTCTTTTAGCCCCTGAATCTAATCAGCTGCGATTTCTTCCAGAAGGTCCGATTTCTCATGGTAATCATGGATTCAGTTGGGTTGCTATTCAGCATGCAGAAGACATTGCTTGCGGGTCTCTGAATCTTTACGACTGGGATTCCCGTTCAAATACTAATTTTAAACTGCCGGGTCGCCCGGGTTTTGCATTCCCAACAGAACGTGATGAAGTTTTTGTTGCCGGTATTGAACGACAGGTCATGCTTGTGAATATTGCGACGGGCGAGCATTCCGTGCTTAGTGATGAGATTGACCAAAATGTCGAAAACACCATTATCAACGATGGGATCCCTTTTTCAGAGGGGATTCTATTTGGAGCTAAGGATCTTGAGTTTCAAACACCAAAAGCTGGTTTGTACTTCTGGCGAGCCAGTGATCGAAAACTCATACTTCTCAGAGATGACCAAATATGTTCCAACGGCAAAATTATTACCGGTTCTGGAAACCACAAGACCCTTTTGGATATTGATACGCCTACTCAGAAGGTAGTTCGCTACACATTGGATGTGGAAGCTGGGACATTAAGTGAAGTGGAAGTAGTCCTGGACCTGACGCATCTGGATATCTTTCCTGACGGCATGGTAGCAACGCCTGATGGAAAAAGCGTCATTATTGCATTCTATAACCCTCATGCGGCGCAGTATGGCGTGGCAAGGCAGTTTAATTTAGCCAGTGGTGCGGTAGAAGCTGAATGGCGATGTGATCGTGCTCCGAGAGTTACCTGCCCACTCTTGCTCAATACTACCGATGGTGTAAAGTTGATTTTGACAACAGCGACTGAAGTAATGGATAGAGAAATGTTTGAATCACACCCGAATTCAGGGTGTTTATTTGTTGGAGATACCTCATTTGACTCAACTCCCGTAGACTACCGGTTTACCAGCGAGCAATTAGGAATCTAGTCGGGGATACACTTTGTGATTAAAATAACCTTTTGTTAAGAGCTTAACGGTGGTGACGAAATCCACGTGATGTGTTAGCTTAAATGAACACATGATTCTTTGTGGAGACTGTAGCTTGCAGTCTGATTTCTGTTACCTACCATTAGTCCAATCTGGAGTAATTGATGGTTGACCATCCGGAAGATGACGACCTATTCGTTGATGACGAATGGGAAGAAGTTGAAGAAAATAACGAACTCGAAGACGACGATGCAGATGCGGACGTCGATGACGATCTGGAAGACGCCTTCAATGAAGGTGACGATGACGAATTCGCCGATGACGATGATCAAGATGACGATTATCAAGATGACGATGATCAAGATGACGATGGCGTTGAAGACGACGACGATGATCTCGAATATGTAGACGACGAAGAAGACGACGTCGAGTACGAATATGTCGAAGTCGATGAAGTCGACGAAGATGACGACGATGTTGAGTATGAATATGAGTATGTCGAAGTCGATGAAGATGAAGAACTCGATGAAGATGTTGAATACGAATACATCGAGGTAGAAGATGATGAGCTGGAAGATCAGTTAGGCGAAGACGAAGATGATCCGGCGGACGAAGTCGGAGAAGAATCGGACTCGCAGGAAGAGGAAGAAGAGGAAGAAGAGGAAGAAGAGGAAGAAGAGGAAGAAGAGGAAGAAGAGGAAGAAGAACCGGAAGTTGATTTAGGTCCTGATCACCCCGATGCTCTTGCTGCTCTCGAGGATATCGGTGTTCGTCTCATTAAAAACCAATTCGGTCGCGTGACTCGTATCCTGTTCTATGATCGTCATCGCGATGCTGATTTGGATCAGATTCGAAACTTGCCGAGCCTCAAAGAAGTCTGGCTTTTGCATACTCCTCGTATCAAACGTCCTGCTGTTGAAGCTTTACGTGAACGGCTGGAGGGAGTGGAAGTTCACTATAGTTAGTGCGCATTAATCTTCCCCAAAATTAAGTAATCTGAAGCCCCTGTTTTCGACAGGGGCTTTTTTTTTAATTTTTTGCGCCCTTTTCTGGTCGGAGTTGCACCTTTCATTAATAGGAGACTGATCTGTCCAGAAAGTCTTCTAGCCTACATTCCGGAGGAGGGGGAGTAGAAGACGCAGCCAATACCCGGGCCTCGTCAATTTCTAC
>PBCP01000059.1 GCA_002717145.1 Planctomycetaceae bacterium
CCCGTTGTTTTCAGATGAAGCAGAAGATGACGATTATGACTACGAAGATTTAGACGACGAAGAATCTCGAGCCGTTTGGTATTTTGCAGCCTTTTTTATTATCATCATCGTCACAGGCGTGATCGTTCTAGCCGCGACAGTGGCAC
Source organism: Planctomycetaceae bacterium (assembly GCA_002717145.1). Lineage (GTDB taxonomy): Bacteria > Planctomycetota > Planctomycetia > Pirellulales > Pirellulaceae > UBA721. Next base: position 147 of record PBCP01000059.1, read on the forward strand.
AAGACAATGAAAAAATTCAAATCCGAATCCCGGAAGGCATGGGACCATCGGTGATTAACGGCAAAAGGGCACCTGGCGATACTCCTATGCTTCTGCCAGGACTTGTGTCACCTATCATGCACGAAGCGGATAAGGCAAATCTAAGCGACTCTGAACGAGTCATCGGAGTCACCGTAGGTGACAAACATCGTGCATATCTCGCCAATGCTTTCGATTCTCTGGGAGCCAAGGTCGTCAACGATGTGGTGGATGAAATCCCAATATCTGTTACATACTGCGACATACATGAACGAGCACGGGTCTTTACTTCCACCGAACGCGGAGCACCTCTTAATATGGGGCTTGGAGGGTGGCTCAATCAGGAAATGTTCTTTTATTTCAATGGCGAGGAATTCCAACACTCAGCCGAAGAAACGCCAATTCCTGATTTTCCTTATATTGTGACGACCTGGGGTGAATGGAAACAGGCTCATCCAACTACTCAAATCTATATGGGCGGCGGCACGATTCCTAAAGAAAACAAATCGGCCGACAAAGTCCTTCCCTAGTCTTAATACTTCCGGGTAGAGACTATAGCAGGACACTTCGTTTTTGATGTAAAATAGGGAAATAGACACGATAGCCAATCTGCTGATACGTCATGCGCTGTTTCTTAACTTTGTGGATATTCCTGATTTCATTACTGACTCTGGTGAGCAGTTGTGAACCTCTAGCGGCCCAGGCCAAGCAGGCTCAGCAAGTTAAGTTCTTCGAGACAAAAATACGCCCGCTGCTTGCCCGTCATTGCTATGAATGCCATGGCAATAAAAAACAAAAGAACGGTTTAAGAGTGGATTCGTTAGCTTCCCTGCTAAAAGGCGGCGAATCCGGAGCTGCTGTGATACCTGGAAATCCAGTCGATAGTTTGCTTATAGCAGCCGTCAACTATGACGGGTTTGAAATGCCCCCTAAAGGTCGGCTCCAGCAAGAAGAAATTGAGGATCTCACCACGTGGATTAGAGCAGGTGCAGTCTGGCCTGACGTCGAAGTTTCCGCCTCCACGAATCGAACCCTAAAATTTACCCAAGAGGAGAAAGAGTTTTGGGCATTTCAACCGCTAAACTCTCCCGAGATTCCGGTATCGGATTCTATCTGGTCAACGAATAACATTGACCGTTTTGTCGAAGATAAACTCAAAGAATATGAGCTGACTCCGGCTCCTATTGCCGAACCTGACAAACTCTTGCGACGCATCTATTTCGACATTACAGGGCTTGCGCCGCCCCCTGAAGTTGTGACAGCTTTTTTAGAGGATCCCAGTGAGCCACATTACCACTCTCTCGTTGATTCTCTTCTGGACAGTCCGCAGTACGGAGAACGATGGGCAAGATTCTGGCTCGATCTGGTGCGATATGCTGAATCTGACGGATACAACAGTGACGGGTATCGTAGTACAGCCTGGCACTATCGTGATTACGTGATCAAGGCCTTTCAACATGACAAACCTTATGATCAGTTTATGAAGGAACAGATTGCCGGTGACGAATTAGACGGGACAAACTTAGATTCTCAGATTGCTACTGGCTACCTAAGGCACTGGATCTATGAATACAACCAACGTGATGCAAAGTCTCAATGGGCCATCATCCTTAACGATATCACAGATGTTACAGGTGATACGTTTCTGGGAATGGGAATGAGCTGTGCCCGCTGCCATGACCACAAATTCGACCCCATTTTACAGGACGACTACTTTCGCCTGCAGGCATTCTTTGCTCCGCTGTTGCCAATCAATCGTATCATGAATGCCCCCCCGGATGAAATCAAACAATATCAGGACAAATTAAAGCTTTGGGAAGAAGCAACCTACGAAATCCGGCAACAGATCGATGAGATGCAAGTTGCCAAAAAGGAGTCTTCTCGCAAGGAACAGTATTCGAAATTCCCTCTCGATGTACGTCCTTTTCTTTTCAAGCCAGCAAATGAACGATCTCCCTATGAACAACAGTTAGCATATCTGGCTGACCTTCAAGTGGATGACCTGATCGCCAAAATCAATTGGGACGACTATTTCAATAAGGAACAAAAAGCAAAATGGGACGATCTATCTGACAAACTCAAGCAGTTCGATAATCTTAAACCCGCCGCGTTGGAAGTACTGCCCACCGTAACCGATGTTAGTTCAACACCTCCTGACACTTATGTGCAGGATTCCAGCCAAAAAGTTCAACCCGGAATCCTGAGCATTCTTGATCCGGAAGATGCTGAAATTGCAAAAACAGAAAAGCAATTGACGACGGGGCGCCGGTCCGCATTGGCTAACTGGTTAGCCGGAAAAGACAACCCACTAACCAGCCGCGTTATGGTCAATCGTATCTGGCAACACTATTTTGGAAGGGGAATTGTCACGACTCCGAGTGATTTTGGAGTACTTGGCGCACGTCCTACACATCCAAAACTACTTGACTACCTAGCCACAGAGTTCACCGCCAACGGATGGAGTCTAAAGCATATTCACCGTCTTATCCTGCATTCCAGCACATATCGCCAATCGTCTATCAATCCAATCGCTGAAAAAGCTCGGGCACTTGACTCTGATAACTCGCTGTTGTGGCGTGCCAATGTGCGTCGACTGGATGCAGAACAAATACGAGACAGCTTATTAGCAGCATCTGAAGAACTGGATAGATCTTCCTTCGGGCCTCCAGTTGATAAATCCAAGCCCCGCCGCTCAATTTATCTTAAAGTCATCCGCAACCAGCCCAACGAATTGCTCATGGCTTTTGATGGCACAGACAATATTCTTAGTACTCCGGAACGCATGACAACCACTACCCCTAACCAGGCATTGCTTGTATTCAATAACACTTGGGTACTTGCCCGCGCCAAAAAATTGGCGACCAACTCAGCCCCCAAGGAGACTTCGACTGAATCCATTGAGTCCGCCGTAACCAAAATTTATTACCGCTTGTTTTCACGACCTCCGAGAGATATCGAATTGTCCACTGCACATGATTTCCTGATACAGACCGCCGATCTGAACACGCGTTGGGAAGACTTCTGCCACGTACTTATTTGTTCTAACGAGTTCTTCTATATCGACTGACCAATTGAAATGGCACGCTTTTTAGCCAGCAAGCTATAATATCAACATGATGAATCAAAGATACCAATCTCGACGTGAAATGCTCTCTCAAACGGGGGCCGGTTTTGGAGCAATTGCGTTGTCGGGTCTGCTCAACGACGACCGTCTGAAAGCCGGTCAGCAGCCACACCATGTACCGACGGCTAAGAGTGTCATCTTTCTGTTTATGGAAGGGGGCCCGAGTGCGATGGATCTGTTCGACCCTAAGCCAAAACTGCGAGAATTGGCAGGTCAACCCCTGCCGGACTCCTTCGGTCCAATCATTACTCCTATGGGAGAATACAATGCTCCATTGCTAGCAGACCAACGAAAGTGGAAGCAACATGGTGAGGCAGGAACATGGGTTTCCGACTGGCTTCCCAATATCGCTACTTGCGTCGATGACATCGCTGTTATTCGTTCGTTGCACGGAAATGGACTAAATCACTCCAATGGTGTGTGCCAAATGAATACATGCTCCATCCGAGGCGGCCGACCTTCGTTGGGCAGTTGGGTTAGTTATGGATTGGGCAGCGAAAATAGTAACTTACCCGGATTTGTTGTAATCGAAGATGTCCCTAACAAGGTCTTTAATAAATCACGTAACTGGAGTGCTGGTTTTATGCCGGCCGTCTATCAGGGTACAGCGTTATATAATTCAAATCCCCCGATTAAAAACCTGACGCCACCCGACGGAATAACCTCTGTTCGCCAACAGGAGAAACTGGAGTTTTTAACAACTGTAAATAGACAACACGCGTCCAGATTAAGCAAAGAACAATCCGAACTGGAAGCTCGTATCGAAAGCTTTGAATTAGCATATCGTATGCAACAAGCTGCTCCGGATGCCGTCGACCTCGCCTCTGAAACTGAAGAAACCAAAAAACTGTATGGTATGGATCAGGATGCTACGAAAGCATTTGGAAGAAACTGTCTCTTAGCTAGAAGGCTAGTGGAACGCGGCGTCCGATTTGTACAGCTTTACCATGGCTGCGGCAGCAAATGGGATGCCCATAAAAACATCGAAGCAAACCACACGACAAACTGCAAAGCGATTGACCAACCAGTCGCGGGTTTGATTAAAGACCTCAAACGCCGTGGGTTACTTGATGAAACATTGGTCATTTGGGGAGGCGAGTTTGGGCGAACCCCCATGAGTGAAAAAGGAACCGGCCGAGACCATAATGCTTACGGATTCACGATGTTTATGGCCGGTGGAGGTGTGAAAGGTGGACAAGTCATCGGCTCCACAGATGAAGTTGGTTTGCACGCTGTCGAGGACCGAATGCATATCAAAGATTTGCACACCACCATCCTCTACCTTTTAGGTATCGACAATATGGATCTGGTGTACCATCATCAGGGGCGACCTGAGAGACCCACTCTCAATGAAGGCTCCCCGATGCTGAAACTACTTGGCTAGTCACTTCGTATCGTCTGCTTCATCCATGCCTCTATCTAACTTTCCGCAACTCTCCATCCAGCCGGCGTTCAATGCTGACCAGGAACAAATCGTACGATTGATCGACGATTGTTACCAAGAATATGGCGATCGTGTTATTCTTGCAGGAGACGATCGCGATTTACTCGATATCGAAGGAAACTATCGTGGCCGTCAAGGAGAGTTTATTGTTGTTCGAGACAGTAACGACCAAGTGGTTGGCACACACGCAGTCGTTCCCATCGGCCATAGCTCAGAACTCTGTACATTTCGTAGACTCTACCTCGATTCACAATTGCGAGGTACTGGAATAGGCCGGGAACTAATGATTTGGGCGATTGATTGGGCTCGTAACAAAGGTTTCCGCCGAGTAGAGTTTTGGTCGGACACCCGTTTTACCCGAGCTCATGCATTTTTCCAAAAGCTCGGATTTCAAACACAAGGTGAAACCCGTGATATGGATGATGGGATTCAACCGTACAGCGAATACTTCTTCTGGCTGGATATCCAGTCAATCCACTGACTTGCCCCCTCACGCCACCTTGCTAATACATTACAATTCACTCATGTATTGGTTCTACCAATCACCTACGCACACTCTATGTTGGAATCTGAACGATGAATCGAGCCATGAAAACATCTCTTATCACTGCGATCATGCTAGCGCTTCTAGCTACCTCGACGACCAAAGCAGAAACTAAAGAACTGGTCACAATTGAAGGAATAACTTCCTATCAAATGGATAACGGCCTTCAAATCCTTCTATACCCGGATGACTCGGCCTCCACTGTAACGGTTAACATGACCGTGTTTGTGGGTTCACGGCACGAAGGCTATGGTGAGGCCGGAATGGCTCACTTGCTCGAACATATGCTTTTCAAAGGTACCCCCACCTTTGAGAATATCCCGGCCTTACTTAATGAAAAAGGCGCTCGCTTCAATGGAACCACCTGGCTTGACCGCACCAACTACTATGAAACCCTGCCTGCAAGTGAAGAGAATCTGAAGTTAGCCATTCACCTCGAATCAGATCGTATGATGAATAGCTACATCAAAGGCGAAGACCTACAATCTGAATTCTCTGTCGTAAGAAGTGAATTTGAACGAGGCGAAAACAACCCCAGTCGCGTGCTTATGCAGCGTATGCAATCAGCAGCCTTTGACTGGCACAATTACGGCAAATCAACGATTGGAAATAAAAGCGACATTGAGCTTGTGCCTCTCCCACGGCTACGCGAGTTTTACAAAAAGTATTATCAGCCAGACAACACCATGGTGGTCGTAGCCGGGCGTTTTGATAAAGAGAAAGCTCTTGGGTATCTAGACGAATATTTTGGGAAGATACCTGCTCCGAACAGAGAACTGGAACGGACGTACACCATTGAACCCCCTCAGGACGGCGAACGAATCGTCAACTTACGTCGAGTTGGAGATGTTGGAATCGCGGGTGTGCTATACCACGTACCAGCTTCTGCACATCCGGATTTTGCAGCAGTGGACGTCCTTAGTTACATTCTTTCCACAGAACCTGCCGGGCGACTTTATAAAGCTCTGGTAGAAACTAAAATTGCTTCCAGTATCGTCGGAGGGACATACGCGTTACATGATCCTGGCGTCATGCTTTTTTACAGCCAAGCAACTGAAAAGGAAAATCTAAACAAAGTTCGCGATGTCATTCTTGCCGAAATCGAAAAAATTGTATCCGACGGTGTTTCGGAAGACGAAGTGAAACGAGTGATTCAGCAACTCACTAAAGAACGTGAACAATCACTCAACAATACCAGTCAAATTGCAATCAACCTCAGTGATTGGGCCGCCCAGGGAGACTGGAGATTGTTCTTTCTATATCGTGATCGGTTTGAAAAAGTGACGCCCGAGGATGTTCAACGTGTTGCCGCGCTATACACTCGCGCAGAAAATCGTACGATTGGAATGTTTATACCGACGGACAAACCAAGTTATGTTACGATCCCCGATACCGGCAATATCGCTGCCATGGTCGACGGATATCAAGGAAGAAAAGCAATCGCTCAGGGCGAAAAGTTTGAAGCCACTCTGGAAAACATTGAAAAGCGAACAAAGCTGACAACTCTTCAATCCGGAGTTCAAGCCGCGCTGCTACCAAAGAAAAGCCGGGGCGAACAGGTAGTCCTCAGTCTGAGCCTAAATTTTGGCACGCTCACAAGCCTTCAGGGATATGATACGGCGGCAAATTATATCGGGCCACTAATGCTTCGAGGAACGAAGGAAAAATCTCATCAGGAAATCCAGGATATTCTTGATGCACTCGGTGCCACCCTCAGTATTAGTAGCTCCGCTGGCTCACTGGACATCTCCATCCTGGCAAAACGGGACACACTTCCCAAGGTTCTGGCTTTGACGAAGGAAATCATCGAAACCCCTTCCTTCCCGGAGGAAGAATTACAAGTAATGCTTCAACAGCAGATAACTGCATTAGAAGCATCTAAGAGTGAGCCCCAATCTCTGGCAATGAACCTGCTAGCGAGAACACTTACGCCTTACCCTGTAGATGACATCCGAGCCACACTGCCCGTAGAAGATCAAATTGGTCAACTGAAGGAAGTTTCAATCGATGATGTCATCAAACTGTTTAATGAGCAAATTGGTAATCAGTCCGGCGAGCTGGTCGCAGTTGGTGACTTTGATATCGAAAGCGTAACGCCATTAATTCAGGATGCCGTGAAGTCGCTTAGTTCGGACGTAACATATCAGCGAATTGGCGATTCGCCGTTTCCAGATGTCAAAGGTGCCCGTAAAAAGATCGTCACCCCTGACAAAAAAAATGCATTTTACATATCGGCTCACCAAATTCCCGTAGGTCGTTTACACCCTGACTATCCTGCACTGATGATTGGGAATCATATCCTTGGCGGAGGCGCACTCTCGTCCCGACTTGCAGATAGAGTACGCCAGCAGGAAGGTCTTTCCTATACTGTGGGCTCCATGTACCGCACTTATGCTAAAGAAGGCCACGGCAGAGTCATGATCTATGCGATTTCGAACCCCGACAACTCAGATAAGGTAGTAGAGGTCATTAACGAAGAGCTTAATAAGCTGATCAAAGATGGGGTGACGGCTGAGGAAGTATCCAAAGCAGTTGAGTCTAATCTGCAGAGCAATACGGTTTCACGTTCGACCGATAGCGGAATTGCTGGCATGCTCGGGTCACTCCTTGCTCAGGATCGTGATATCCAGTCCACGAAAGACCTCGAAGACCAGATGAAATCGCTAACACCTGATCAGGTTAATGCCGCAATACGTAAATACTTAAAACCGGAAAAGCTGATCATCGTAACAGCCGGTGATTTCAAATAGTCCCACTTGCCTGAACGACTAACCGTAATTGAGCTTTTCACCAGCTTTCCTCGATATCGGTGTATCGATTAACATTGGTTCGGATATCGAGAACGATTCGCGAATGGCGGCACTTAGATCGTCCGCTGTCTCAACCCGAACAGCTCGCATCCCCATAGCGGTGGCCATCTGAACCAAATCATATTCGGGAGCGACTAAGTCCATTCCTTCGTAGTTTCCCTTTAATGCTTCCGGCAACCCCATGCCCTGAGCACAGATTTTGAGGATATTATACTGTGCATTATTGGCAACCACTATCGTTGCCGGAATTTTGTATTTGACGGCTGTCCACAATCCCTGGATTCCATACATGATTGCGCCTTCGCCGAGAATTCCTACGACAGGTCGGTCCGGCCAGGCCATTTGGGCGCCTAACGTCACTCCCAGCCCCCACCCCAGTCCCCAACCGCGATGACCAAAATACCCTTTTGGATCTTTGAGATATCCAAGTCTTTCCAATGTTGTATTCGTGGTGGTCACTGCTTCTTCAACGACTACAACATCTTCCGGCAATACACGCCCAATCGCTTCCATGAAACAAAGTGGAGTTAGAGGCAACATTCCCCTCTCGACTTCAATCTGCTCCTTGAGATTCCTGATTCCCTGACGATGCCGGGCCGTCCAGGCGGTGATTCTTTCCCCGACATCCGCATGATCTTTTTCCGTCATTCGAGAACGTAGTCCCGCGGTCAATAGCCTGATTCCTTCACGTGTGTCTCCGATGAGTCCCACTTCAACCGGAAAGTTCTTTCCGATCTCACACGGACTTTCATCCAAATGCACAAGCTTTACATGTCGGGGAATCGCCAGATCAGGTGCGTAATGAATATACAATCTAAACAAATCCATACCGGTGACAAAAATCACGTCAAACTCACTCAATCGATCATGAATATCAGGTGCCCAGGGCGGCAATCCCTGACCATACAACGCATGATCGGAAGGAAATGCGAGTCGTCCATGAGTCGTTCCCGATTCGGCGATAACGGGAGCTCCTAATGTCTCTGCAAATTCGACTAACGCATCATTTGCGTCACGCTCTGTTACTCGCGAACCGCCTAAGATTGCTGGATTCTGTGCTGCGTGAAGAACTTCGATAGCTTGCTCTAAAGCAGCAATTGACGGACGGACACGCGAGTCAGGAATCCTGATAGGACTCATATCCAATTCGAGTGTCTCAGTGGACTGCATTTGCACATCGACCGGCAGTGACATAAATACCGGTCCGGTGGGAGGCGTTAAGGCCATCTGTACCGCCCGACGAACTGCCGATGGCAAATCTTCAACTCGATTCACCTCCACCGCCCATTTTGTCCAGGGGCGAGCTACCTCCACCATTTCGCCTCCAAGAATCGGCTCATCAAAGTACAAGCGGCGGTCCTGCTGGCCAGCAGTAACCAGCAGCGGCGTGCCTTCGCGAAAAGCGTTATACAACATGCCCATTGCATTACCCAAGCCTGGGCAAACATGAAGGTTTACTACGCCCAATTCACCAGAAGCCATACTAAAGCCATCGGCGATTGCCATCACAGGAACTTCCTGCAGCCCTAGGACATATTGAAACCGATCATCACGTGTTAGCGCGTCATTGAGAGGAAGTTCCGTTGAACCGGGATTGCCAAAAATATAACGAACACCATGGTCAGCTAACAGGTCCAGAAACAAGTCGATACCAGTCTTTGCCATCGTAATCGCCCCGCATTCTCAAATTCTATTTTCGTGCAAAAACGGTTGCGACATCTCTGCCCAACCGTTTGAGACTTTTTTGTTCTGTACTTGAGTACTAAATCTCATCGTCCAATCCAGCCGTCGCCAGTCGCATTGTTCGACGAGAATTTATTATCTGATGAGATGGCTTAGATGAAGGATGAAAGGTTGAATCTATTTCAACGACCGTATCCGATTCATCGCAGGGTTCCGACCGCTGGTAAATTCCATGCTCCGGACCATCGTTATACCAGCTGCTCCAAAAGAACTCGCCGCACCCGGATGTCCTTCCACGCTCGTCCATTTTAGTTTTCAACGCTCCCTGCAGATGAATCGGCGAAACAACTCTCACACCTGACTCCACATTCACGCTATCCGTGGGCAACGGGGAATTCGAAAACCGACCACTGATACTGGGACAGGTACTACAACATCCTGCAAGACAAATCATGGTTGCTATCGATAGAGTTAATCGAACCCAAATAAATCGTAGTCCAGACACAAACGTTTCCCCCCACGGAATAATGCAGACTTGATACAAATTCAAATGTGACGTGCAACATGTAACTCGCACCTAATGCATCTATCGGGGTTTTGGTGTCTGCATATTCGGTAAAATCGGTAAACTTTACCAAATCACCCTGAGTTTGAGTTGGCTAGGATTCGGCCGTAGTTAAAGCAGCAATTACAGCATCTCCCATTTGTATAGTCGTTAGCTGACCTCCGAGGTCCGGAGTCCTGGCTCCCTGCAGCAGTGCACTTTCTACAGCTTTTCGTACATCTTCGGCTGCGTCTACACATTCAAGGTGATCTAACATCATGGCCAAACTTAGAATAGCAGCGATCGGATTGGCAATTCCCTTCCCTGCGATATCAGGTGCTGAACCATGGACAGGCTCAAACATTGATGGAAATTCTCTTGTTGGGTTTTCGTTAGAACTTGGAGCCAATCCTAGCCCACCTCCCAAAATCCCTCCCAAGTCCGTCAACAAATCGCCAAAGAGATTGGAAGCGACAACAACATCAAATTGCTCCGGCCATCGAACTAGATTCATCACTGCAGCATCACAGTGCATTCGCCCTGCTTCCACGTCCGGATATTCCGATTTAAGTTCCTCCAGAATGTCATCCCACATCACGTAGGAGTATTTTTGCGCATTCGATTTGGTTGCCATCGTTAGCTTGCCTCTTCGTCGACGCGCTGTATCAAAAGCAAACCTAAGGATCCTCTCTACCCCCTTTCGAGTGTGTATTGCCGTTTGAACAGCAACTTCATCTGCTGTCCCCTGTTTAAAACGACCGCCATTATCGATGTACTCACCTTCCGAATTCTCTCGAACCACAACGAAATCAATATCCTTCGAGGTACGCCCAGCTAGTACGCTCTCAAGCCCCGAAAACAAATTCGCCGGACGAACACATGCGTACTGATCAAAGGCTTGACGGATTTGAACCAACGGCGCTAAAGTCACATGATCTGGAATTTCATCCGGCCATCCAACGGCTCCCAGCAATATTGAATCTACCTCCCGAATTTCTTCCAAGAACCCTTCCGGAACTACCGTGCCATGCTTTTTCCAATAAGCATGCCCCCAATCTAGTGACTTAGTATCGAAGGTTAAGTCGTGAATTTCGCCGATTCTATGCATCACACGAACCGCCTGCTCAAGAACATCAGGGCCAATTCCATCACCCGGATATAATGCGATCTTAAACTGAGACATTTCTTTGACTTTCTTCTTTCTTATCATTCATTAAGTTCTATTGAAGCCCTTTTAACCATTCCCACACGACCCACCCAACATGCGCCATCGAGATGGCAGAGCACTTATCAACCGTGTCTGCCGTCGTATGCCAGTACGACTCCCGTTTTTGAGGACTGGGATAATCAAAATCGATTAAATCTATCGTCGGGATTTTAGCAATTTCATTTAATGGCAAATGATCATCTCGGACTTCGTGCCTTGCATTTGGACGCAATTCCGACACCCCAATTCGTTTTGCCGTTGCCCAAACCTGCTGCACAACCTCAGGAGCCATTCGTCTCGAATTGATCTCCTGAAAGATCTGCAAATCGGCATCGGCCACCATATCCAGTAAAATCCCTGCTGCGTAACGATACGTTGGCCTGGTTGCAGCGTATTCTCTGGCAAAGTGTGTTGATCCTAAAAAGAAGGGGTCTCGGCGGCTGTTGTAAACTAATTCTTCACCATCAAATAAAACCATATCGACCCCGTAATCACTGTCAAAATCAACCATCTTCTCTGCTAGAGCACAAAGCACAGCCACACCGCTACCACCATCGTTAGCTCCTACAAAAATTCCCCGACGCTTATTAGGGTCTGGATCATTATCCGGGAATGGACGCGTGTCATAGTGAGCACACAGAAGTATTCGACGAGTCCGTTTTGGATGCCAGCGAACGATCATATTTGCCATATCTACAGTCTCCACTCCCTGCTTTGAAAGCGGATTCCGAGCCTTAAAACGTTGATAAGAAACTTCAGCTCCCGTCTTGGCAAAGTATCTCTCCAACATATCTTGCTGTTTGGCCATCCCTTCCGACCCACTAAACCTGGGACCAATATCGACGACAGCTTTGAGCATTTTCATGCACAAGCGACCATCTACAGGGAGTCGATCCAGATAGGCATTGTCCTGTTGTTGAGCATAGGAACGTAGTTGATCCGAAGTCGTGAATGTAACGAGCTTGGCACGCACCTCCGGTGTGAGTCTTCCTTGTCTGGTAAACCGCAAAATGATTTCGCGGCGGAGCTTCGCGACACCCTCATCAGCGTCTGTCGTTTGCCCCGTTCCGGGACATCCCACCGCCATCGAAAATATCAGCAGAACCAATGGCAGTCGTAGCACTTGTTTGATTTTCTTCACGCCTGTCGAATCTCCAGAAAAGTCCAATCGTTTACATCATCATAGGTCATTCACAACCGTCAGGACAATTCCCCTGCTCACTACCACAGACATCAAACTACTCTTGTCTCAAATCATCGCATTAACATAGATTAGCAGTATTCCGATTTTTCTACGGCCTCAACTCCGGTTCTCCCAACATGATCAATGTCTCTGCTCTGCTGGACCATTATGACGAATTACAGGTACTTCTATCAGAACAAAACGACGTACCAGTCTTTGCTCCTCTATCGATTCAGCACTTAGTTGGCAGGCAATTCCAGGAATACTGGCAAAGCCAGACTCAACCTGAATCGAAGTCTCGTAGAAAGAGTGCTCAGTATTGGATTGATCAAATTGACACCTGGATCAGTGACCAACTCATCGCAGAGGGTATTGTACCGGCTCATGATGTCCCCATGAACACGGAAACGCCGGGGCACGCTTTCCATCGAATCAGCAAACTAATTTTCGAACGAAACAAACTGGAAGTGGCTTGTGAATCTCCTGATGTAATAGCACAGGAACGACAGGAATATCACCACCGACTGGCAATTTGCATGCTTCAAATTGATGATATTACACAGGGGCTCCAGCTCCTGATCAACGAAATACACCAGGGACGCAAAAGACATCGCTCTTACCAACAAATCCACATGTACAATGATCCAGAAATGAACAATTATCTACATCAGGCTGAACGTCGTATGGCCGGATAGGGTCCATAAATCACAACGCAACGACATCTGTTTTTTGCTAGAATGAGGCAAATAGTGTCTAAACTCTTATTGTCCCTTGTAAGTTATGATTTTATCCTGTCGCCCATCGCTGCTCATGAAACACGTCTCCGGCTTAGCCGTATGCCTGAGTCTCGTCCTCCCTGCGATGCAACAGTGCAAAGCTCAGTCAGCCTCAACTGTCACCGCCTTAGTGAAGCAGCTTTCAAGTCGCCGGTTTATTGACCGCGAACAAGCAACATTAGAACTGATCGACTTCGGCACCGACGTTATCGCCCCATTGCTCCAGCAACTCGACGAACAAAATTTTGAGGGTATAACACGAACGCTGCATATTCTCTCAGAGCTAACGCTTTCTGACAAACAGGGTTTCCGAGCTAATGGAATTCCACGACAATCCTTAGAAAAATTAGCCATATCGAGTAACAACCGTGTTGCTCGCCAGGCAGTTTCTGCTCTCGATCGTATCAACCTGATCCGAGAAGGCGATGCCATCCGTGGTTTGACCAAACTCGGAGCCAGATACAATCGAATTTATACCCGTGTCGGTGCAGATTCGAGGTACGTACAACAACTTCATCTGGATAACGGTTGGCAAGGAAACGCTGAAGATCTTTATATGCTTCCCTGGGTTGCTTCAGCAGAAGAACTGCTAATCGAAGGGCTCGAGATTGATGAGAATTGGTTCACCATTATTAGTCGCATGAGGAAACTCACCTCACTCGTTGTGAAACGATGCCCTTTAACTGACGATTCGGCGAAACACATAGCCCAGCTCACAGCTCTAACCAATCTGGATATCCGATATTGCCCTATAACCGATAACGGTTTGGACCAGCTTCACCCTCTTACGAAACTTGCATATGTCAAATTGTACGGTACAAACGGGACGAAAGAGGGAGCCGAGAGACTCCAGCAAGCCATCAAAGCCGATTTAGATTTTCGACTAGGTGCATTTTTGGGAGTCGGGTGCCGCCAACCCCCCGCTGCCTGCTACATCGAGAGTGTTCAGCAAAACACTGGCGCATTCAAGGCCGGTTTGATGGTGGGTGATATCATCACTGCCTTTGATGATCGTCCAGTCAAAGACTTTAATGATCTTCGTAGTATCATCAGTGGCCATCGACCGGGCGACAAATCCAAAGTTGCTATTACTCGGATTGGAATTCCTCAAACCGGAGGCTTCAACAAGACGGACCAAACGGAGATTAAAACGACGGTAAAACCTCATTTAGCCGGAGTCGTTATTGACGAGATCGCTGAAGACTGCCCTCTCTATATCGCCGGTTTACGAAAAGGTCACGTCGTAATCAACATAAACGCGGCAGAAGTTAAAACCGCCGTTGAATTCAACAAGGCTATTCAGAATAGCCCCGTTGGCCCCATCCGGTTCGTTTATTCGCCAAACACCAAAGAAATTGCCGTCGAAGTGGAATTTGGTGAATGGGATTAACAATTACTAATTAAATTTAGAATCCATCATACGATTAGTTACGGAGAATTTCATGGCAAACCTGAACCGACGCGATTTCGCAAAATCTACAGTCGAGTCACTTTTAACCTATTCGCTGTTGGGTTCGCTTTTTCAACAGCAGTTGTTCTCAGCCGAAATAAAACCCATGGCGGCGCAATGGATTAAAGAAGTACATGAATTAGGACAAGATCTCAAAGGTAAAAAGCTCTCTCAGCTTCAGTGGAAAGAACAATGTGAGAAGCTATTCACAAAGGCCGACTTGAAGGATCTGATGAAGTTTGTAGATTTTAGTGGACGAATCTCAAGTACGCCGTTTCGAGACAAAGGAGAGCGTCCCATCCGGTTCAAATTCCCGGAAGTTGAAGGGCTTCCGACGAATCTGGTCTTTGGCCACCAAATCTTCAAGCTTAAGAAGGGGCAAAGTGTCGTTCCTCACGGACACAACAACATGGCAACCGCCTTTCTGATTATGAAAGGAGAGTTTCACGGTAAGCATTATGATCGACTCGAAGATACAGACACACACATGATTATCAAGCCGACAATCGATGCTAAATTCGGTCCCGGCGATTGCTCGACCGTTACTCAGATGAAAGACAATGTACACTGGTTCAAAACTGAATCTGACGAAGGTTATATATTCAACATTCATATTCTTGGACTAACAACGGGATCAAGTGGACGAGTTTATGTTGACCCTCAGGGCGAACAGCTCAATGGCGGACGCATACGGGCTCGAAAAATCGGAGCTGCAGAAGCTACGAAGCTATACGGTTAACGCAACGAATTAGAGAGCCCTCCACACGCGAACTCATCATTCCATTTACTCAACTCTCTTCGAAAGACACCATGAAAACCCTTGAATTAAACCATGTAGCTATTCATGTGGAAGACGTAGACCGCACGTGCGAATTTTACGGTAATGTACTCCAACTAACTCCGCTTCCAAGACCTGCATTTGACTTCCCAGGAGCGTGGTTTCAACTAGGCGAAGCGCAGGAGCTTCACATTATCGGCAACCGGGACAATGAAGTGAATGGGCACCCACGGGGAAACCATTTCGCTCTGATGGTTGATGACATCGATGCCTGGGAATCGCATTTAGACTCACTGGCCATTGAACATTATCCACGGCGAATTCGTCCTGATGGAGCCCAGCAACTATTCCTACACGATCCTGACGGGCACACCATCGAACTATGTGTTCCTCCACCAACTACAACTGAATAGAGAATCCGAGTATAGAAAATTATGGATTTAGGTTTATCGAATGATGGTGTGTTAGTGGTAGGTGCCGCCAAAGGCATTGGGCATGCCATCGCCCAACAATTCGCCAACGAAGGAGCGGATGTCGTACTCGCTGACATTGACTCTCATGTCAAAGAAGCAGCAAACACTATGGTTGAAAACAGCGACGGGCAAATTCAAGGAGTGATCTTAGACGCTACGGATTACGAATCCGTTCAATCGCTGGCCTCTGGTTTAGCTGAGCAACAACACAATTTGAACCACATTGTGTATGCAGCCGGTGTAGGGTCAAACAAGTTTGGATTTCCTTTCTGGGAATTGGAACCAACAGACTGGCCAAGGGTCATCGAAGTGAATCTCATGGGAGCGGTTAACATAGCTCACGCCTTTGCACCTTACCTACAACAGCGTGAGACGGGTAGCATACTGTTCATTGCTTCGATCGCGGCACAAATGGGATCTCAGACCGATCCTCCTTACAGCGCCGCCAAAGCCGCCATTGTAAACTTCATGCAAGTCGTCGCCAAAGATTTCGCTCCTTACAATATCCGCGCGAATGCGATTAGCCCTGGTATGATTCAAACCACACTGAACAAAAGTGTATGGGCAGCCTGGAATGAGCGACAAGCAACGGCCGACCAACGTCCTTACGAAGAATGGGCTGCTGAAAAGATATCAACGATCTGCCCTCTCGGACGATGGCAGGATCCAGAAGACATTGGCAAAATGGCGGTCTTTCTTGCCTCACAGGCCGCCAAAAATGTAACCGGACAAACAATCAACGTGGACGGCGGCATTATTATGCACAGCTAAATGAGGCAGACTATTGCTCCTCAGCTGGTAAAACCGTCAGCCAGAAGCGACTCCGTTGCAGGTTCGAATTCTTTACCTGGTAGTGTGCTTCAACACTGCCACCTTCATAGGTACCTGTAATGGTGATTGGTCCGGAAAATGCTTGCGGAGTCCCTTGCAGTACAAGTTGTACTTTCTTCGAGGAGTCTCCAGTGGGCTCTGATTTCACTACAGCAGCTGACAGGCCCTCTGGGATACCTTGAAGCGACACCTCTACCTCTTTATCAAAACCTGCCAATCGCACGACGTTCAGTGGAATAAGTAAGTTCTGTTTAGTTTTGAGAAGTTCTCCTCGATCCAAATTCATTTCTATTCTAGGACTATCCACTTCAACATCCACCCGATAGGCAAATCTCTCCCCTCCCTGACGATGTAAATCCCGCACCGACAATTGATAGTCACCATCGGCCGGAATCTTATAACTGAACTCAGGGTCTCTTTCAGTACGACTCTTGTCATCCAATGTATGTAAAACCACACCCTCTACATCGTGAATCTGAACATAGGGATCAGTCGGGAACCCTATCCTTCTGGCAAACGCTTTTACTGACAAAGACGTATCTTTTTTCAGATCTTTGAGCAAAACGAGATGTCTCTCTTCTCGCTGACTTAACAATCCACTCAGACTCACCGGTACAGTCGATTCCATAATTGGCGAGTCTTTGCTGGGAGTAGGAACGGTCACAACGGCCCCTTCAAATACTGAAACAGGTACGCTTCCAGGAATCCCTGCCAAAGAAAGATACCCGTTCACACCAATTCCGGCTTCGAACGACTCTCCTTGGAATCCCAATCCCATCG
The DNA here is from genome assembly GCA_002717145.1 of Planctomycetaceae bacterium. Taxonomy (GTDB): domain Bacteria; phylum Planctomycetota; class Planctomycetia; order Pirellulales; family Pirellulaceae; genus UBA721. Next base: position 17,792 of record PBCP01000059.1, read on the forward strand.
GTTGTATCGAAGCTGAGTTTGAATTTAGACTTAAGGGCAGACAGTAGTCGAGAAACTTTTGCTTTGACAGCGTCATTCGGTAGACATAGGTAGCAGCCGCAGAGAAACCAATCGTTGAGTTTGGCTGAGTTGGGAATGCAAACAGCCGAATCTGATACGTCCCCTCCTTAGAAGCTGTAAACGTGACTTGAGGGTCGATATTGCGTTCATCGTCATTTTGCGCCACGACGAACCCTCGTTCGTCTGCAATCTGTACAATACCGTCCATTGGGGAACCAAGCAAAGTGTTAGCTATCACCATGGCGGATATTGTCTCTCCGGCCGCAAGTTTCACTCCAACTATATCAACATCGCCTGATTCTTTAAGCTGCCCGTTAATAACCGTTGGCAATTCGACAACTTTCCACTCTCCTGATTTGGCATTGGGCTCTTCTTCGTTAATCTCGGGTACATTACTAACCACAACAGGAACTAGATTGCTGGCTCCTTCACCATCGAAGATTCGGAAATAATAAGGGCCTGCCGCGACATCATCTGCGACCGTAAACTCAAGAACACCTGCTTTGTCTTGAGTCTTCACGATCATACCTTCTGGGAATTCACTATCGATCTGAATAGGCCAGGACGTCCACGAGCCTGTCAAAGTAATCAACTGTGACGTCCCACTCTTCACACCTGTCGGAAAACAGGACGTAATCGTTGGTGGAGCCGCATGCGCCTGCTGTGCAACAGAGAGCATTATTACGAGAATGAATACGTAAGTAATTTGTTTACACATGAAAAATTCCCCTAATCCTTTAAAGTGAATTCCGGAGTATTTATCAATGCCCAGAGAATATAGGACGCTGCATCCTTGGGTTTCGCTGGGTTTTCCTCAAATATTTTTCGGCATATTTCAAGTTCTTCGCTATCGGGTTGGCGACTGTAGCACAACAGATAGATTCGCTCAATGATCTCAGCGGGCTCAGCCTTTTGATTATCAATCAATTTTGCAATCGCATTTGAGCTATCTGTAACTTTGGCGTGTAACTCAGGCGAATTCATTAGGTGCAAAATTTGAGTGACCGTTGAATCCGGAGTACGCTCACAGGGTGGATCCTGATTTGGATCAGGACGACCAAAGGTGTCCAAAAACAAGCTGGTTACCCGATGCGTCCAAATTTGATTTGACCGTGAACCATAAGGCATCGCTGAAAAGCTGTTCGGCATCCCCGTAATATCAGTAATCGCATCCAACAAAACTTCTGCTCTTAATCGCACACGATAGTGCCGGGAATAATTTCGGGTATCAGCGATGTTCCGATCGGTTGGCTCCGAACTTAAGCCGTATACGTAGGACTTGGCTATGACCCCAATCAATTCCTTAATGTCATATTGTTGCTCAGCGAAGTACTCACCAAGGGCCGACAACAGTGGTTCATTTGTCGCCGGATTAGTGGCCCGCAAATCATCTACGGGCTCAACAAGACCGCGCCCCATCATGTCGGCCCAAACCCGATTCGCCATCACCTTACCGAAATAGCTGTTCTCCTTGGAGACCATCCAATCAGCAAGTTTCCCACGCATTGAATAGTCGCTCTGCAGTTCAGTCTCCGAAAACTCAACCGTTCCATAAAGTGGCCGTGGCGAAAGAACGGCTCCCGTCAGCGGATGAGACACACTTCCACTAGAAGCTTCCATAATTACCTCTTCTGATCCGGAAATCGGAGGTGAGAGGCCAGTGCCCTTACGACCTACACGAGCGAAAAATGCTGCAAAGGAATAAAAATCCTCCTGACTCCAACGCTCAAACGGGTGGTGATGACACTTGGCACAGTCCAATCGAATCCCAAGAAAGAGCTGACTGACAAGTGTGGTAACTTCGTCGGGTGATCGTCTATCACGAAACAGTGTCGATGCTCCGTTGCGGAAAGTCGATCCTTCCGCGGTTACAAGCCCGCGAACAAATTCGTCATAGGGACGATTTTCGCGAAAAGCTTGGCGGATCCAATTGTCATAATTAAGGACAGCTTTGATTCCAACACGATATGGATTCGGACGTAATAAATCAGTCCATTTGTTGGCCCAGTGATCCACATACTCAGGTTGCTCTAACAGCCAGTCCACCAGCTTATCGCGTTTATCAGCAGCCGTATCGTTAACATATTGCTGAGTTTCTTCGGGAGTAGGTAATCGCCCTATGATGTCTATGAATAGCCGCCGGACAATTTTAGAATCTTCAGCTGGATCTGAAGCAGTGATACCTAACAGTTGAAGTTTATTCCAAACGTTGTCGTCAATGAAATTATTCCGTGGCAGATCTGCATAGTATTGCTCAGGCACACTGCCAGCTAACGGAATGAGAACCCTGCAAGTGGCAATCGCCCCCATAAACCTTGCCATGATCGTGGCTTCGCCCGGAATTGGCCCTGACTTGATAACTCCCTGATCTGAAACACCAACAACAACACTTTCATTGGACTGAAACGCGCTCTGCCCTGTTACGTCCCGTTTAGAACCGTCAGAGTAGGACGCGACAACCACCAGCTGTTGCGTTTCCATGGGAATCATGACCCGATCAGTGGGGAATATTTCAACACTCTCGAGAACTGGTTCTTCTTCGATTTCCCGTGGCGCACCGGATTGGATCCAACGCAGGATAGTTTGATAATCGTCGCTGTCATCGGGTAAGCGAATACCGCCTCCGTGTGGTACGTGCCCTGCTCCTTTTTTAAGCAACAGACTTTCCTTAGGTGATGCCGGAAAGATTCGACGTCCACGTGCTTCACGTGTGAGAGCGTTAAAATCGAACTCAGAATCGAATCCAAGCAACGACAGTTGGAAGCCGTTTTGCCCGCGTGCTTTTCCGTGGCATGGTCCTGTACTACAGCCCCTTGCAGCCAGAATCGGTTGAATATGCAATTCAAAACTTACAGGCCCCTCAAGCTCATAATCGGTGACACCCACTCGAATTTCGTTTTGCAAATCGCCGAGTTTGACTTGAATAGTAGTATTGCCGTTTGAACTTGGCCGAATAATTCCATTTTCCGAGACTTTAGCAATACTAGCGTCGGACAATTCGAATGTGACATCATTTGTGACTTCACGGCTATGGTCCTGTTCATGCAAAACCACAACAATGCGTTGCAGATCGGTACGATAACGCAGCTTCAGGTCGGTCGGAAACACTTCCAACTCTGCTGCCTCAACCCCCCCAGTGCCATCCACTATTAAATCGGTGCCACCCACAAACAGGAGTATTAATATCAAAAAACGCCTAAAAAACACGTCTAAGCTCCAAGTCTATTACCAACTAATTACCCATTTATTCTACCAAATCCAGTGCCGCCCTCTCATACCTCTTTCGACAATTCACTACTCCCCAAAAACACATTCAGCTCCCACATTCCATTGCCACCCACTCACTTGCCGTCAAATTCCGGAAATCCTTGAGTGGGTGGCACCAGTTTCTTAACACTCAGGTCATGCGAGCTGATGAATGGTACTTAGTTCCCGCTTGCCGTTTTACGGAGTAGGAGGATAGGGATACAATGGCTAGCAGAATAAGAAATTTGAGAGAGACAATGAGCGACCATAAGCAAAATTTCGATATAATTCCGCAAGTTGAATCAATCGAGGAAATTGAACGCCAGCTAGATTTTTTTCCGGCCTCTGAAGAGAAGTGTGAAACCCTTACGATCGAACAGGTTCGAAACTATAACCAAAATGGTTTCATATCCGGGTTAGAAGTATTTACAGATTCCCAGGTTCTTGAGCTCAGGCGATTCTTCGATGGTTTATTAGCCGATACCATCAAACAAGGCGGGAATAGCTATTCGATTAGCACAGCCCATTTTAGGCATGCAAGGGTATACGACCTTTTAAAACATCCCGTCATAGTCGGATACGTTAAAGACATTCTTGGAGAAAACGTGATCGGCTGGGGTAGCCACTTCTTTTGCAAAATGCCTCACGACGGAAAAGCTGTTTCTTGGCACCAAGACGCCAGTTATTGGCCATTAACGCCTTCAAAAACGGCAACGGTTTGGCTCGCAATCGACGACACCGATGCCGAGAATGCTTGTATGCGGTTCATACCAAAATCTCATTTACATGGCCATCTAAATTGGCGTGAGAGTAGCCCTGACGAGAACAATGTATTGAATCAAACTGTCGAAAATGCTTTGGATTTTGGAGATTCACCTATAAATAATGAACTAAAAGCAGGGCAAATCTCCATTCACAATGACTTACTTCTACACGGAAGCAACGCCAATAACTCTGACCGCAGACGCTGTGGATTGACACTGCGATATTGTGCAGCAGACGTACATGCCTATATGGACTGGAACTTAAAAGGGGTTGTCGTGTCTGGAGAGGCAAACCCCACGCTTTGGCCTGGCGCTATACGACCGCAATAAAAAAAGGGTAAGCCGCAATTGCTTACCCTTAAGCGAATTTGAAATTGGATTCGCGAATTACTCTTCTTCATTATTTTCATTCTGCGGACTAACTGGAGTCGCAGGAATTGCGTCTTGATCTTCAGGTACAGGTTGAGGCTCTGGTACTTGCTCCGGTTCAGCTTGCTGAGCAGTAATTTGTGCTACAGCTTTATCGACCTGAGTCATCAATTCCGCTGATAGCTCTGCCAAGGCTTGTTCCAAGTCTACTTTCGTTAGTGCCAACGAGCTTTGATTCTCCTTAGTAAGTTTCTTGGATAATTCTGCCGCAAATGTATCGTTTTGCTTGGCAAGAGCCTTAGCCAATTCTTCAACTCGAGCTGATAAAGTCTCTTCGCTTGTCGTTGCAAGAGCAGCAATCATCTTTTCATTTGCTTTTGCCTGCTCTTGAGATGCCGTTTGGAATTCTGCCGTCAAAGATTTAAACATTGCAGCCAAACGAGCCCTCGCACGCTTATTTGCTTGTGCATGCTGTTTCAAGGCTTGTTCATGGGCTAACGTCAACTCCTCTTGGTATTTTGCATTAGCCTCTACTATAGCTTTGCCTTGAGCGTCTAACGTTTTTGCCGCATCGGCGTACTGTTTAGAAAGAGTCGTCGCATGTGCTTTTGCAGTTTCCTCTAGGCTTTTTGCATGGGACGCCGAGTCCGCAGTCAGCTTTTGGCTATGAGCCTGAGCTTGCTGTTGAAGCTTTTTGCTTTCTGCGGCAACTTTAGCTTCGGTTGCTTTACGTAAGGTTTCTGTAGCAACAGCTACATCTTTATCAAGCTTGTCTGAGAGTTCACCATACAACTCACCCTTAAGTTCTTGCTTTAACTGCTCGCGTTGATACTCTTTCGCTCGTCGAAACAACAAAGGCTTTTTAAAGATCGGCTCTTTATTGGATTTAGCCTGCACTTCAACAAAGTCAACAAACAACACGGACACTGCAACCACAAGGGCCAATATGAATCGACTATCAAACATCTTACCTATCTCCTGCATACTTCCTCGTTTAAGGAATCGGCAAACTAGACTACATGCTGCCGTTAAATATCCCCAAAACAATGGTAAATAGCTCAATTTATCTATTTTACCCCTTAGCTTTCATAAAAGGCAATCGTAATTACAACAAGATTGTCATACGTTTCCTCTGGAACCAATACGTATTCCACAAAAGCCGCATAATCGTTACTATTTCGGCCAATCAAGATACACTCAAATAGACTTATGTAACTGGATTAATACATTGAATTGTCGAAATATTACCTACACGGTAACGATACTAACCTTCTTTTACTCGCCTAGCTTGAAGGCGCAGGATTCGTCTTTGCCTGAGCTGACAATCCAAGAAGCGGCTCCGACAACAATCGATCTCGATCCTATTGAATCTGAGACGGAAGAGAAATCAACGCAATCTGTTTTAGCCCTCGATGAAGAATCGTCGACTCAAGCATCGGAATTGGTGAATCAAGGCAATTCCGGCGATGAACTTTCAGTGCCCTCGAATGAAACCGTGGTTGAAGATTTCGTCGAACCCCGAAGGTTACGAGATATTGATCTGGACCTATTTGAAAACCGCCTGAAGCTATTTCGGGGATTTGACCAGTGGGATTCAGACCAAGTTGGACGATGGGCTCGAGTTGACTACTTAATTTCGTGGCGTCGTGGAACCCGTACTCCAGCACTTGCAACGACCAGTTCTGCAGGCACGGCTATCGAAGATGCCGGAGTGTTAGGGCTCAATTCGACTTCAAATCTACTCGGAAGCAACATTTTAAATGATGAATCAACTCCCGGAGTTAGAGTAGATTTTGGTAAATGGCTTCCTGGAAGTGATGTCGCTATTGGAGCTCGATTCTACTCCATGTTTGATGCTGGATCCTCTTACACATTTAACCAGGGGATTGTGGCTCGTCCGTTCTTCAACGTGGACGCTGGTGAAAACCAATCGTTACCAGTCAATTTTGACGGGAGCGAAGTAGGGTCCCTAACAATAAGCTCTACGGCGAAAATGCTAGGTACCGATGTCTATGTAATGCGGCCATGGCGTTCAAGTGGAATCACACGAATCAATTTCGTTTCTGGTTATCAGTTCAGCCGATTTGATGAATCACTTGCTATCAGCAATGACTCGACAAATCAGGATGGAAGAAACTCAATTCCGATTGGAACACAATTAGAAGTTACTGATACCTTTCGCACAAAAAATGTGTTTCACGGTGGACTCTTAGGTCTGTCGTCAGATATAGACGGCGTTGATTACACTGTTTCATTCCTCGCAAAAGTTGGCCTTGGGGGAGTCAACCAAACCATTATTACTAGTGGAACATCAGTAATCACCGATCCGAATGGAGGCACGAACACACTAGAAGGGCTTCTTGTGCGTGATAGTAATAGAGGGGAATTCACAAGAAGTCGATTCACTGCGATTCCGGAATTCAGTGTTAGATATACAAAGCATCTCAATGATTCGTTGGATTTCTCACTCGGGTATTCAGTGATCTATTGGGGACACGCTGTACAGCCTGGAAATCAGATCGACACCAATGTAGATATGACAAATACTTCTGGCCAGCCCACGATGCCCTTCACCATCGATCACTATTGGGCACAGTCGTTGAACATGGGATTGACCTTCCGATACTAATTCGCCATTTGATAGTTAAGCCGTATTCAATTTGAAAGATAGACTTGGTTAGCTGTTGAAACTCCATGAATACATCGTTTCTTTTGAGCTGAGGCTATTGCTGCAAGCTTTTCTGGACTTCCCGCAAATAACTTGTAGCTTTTTTCAAACTCCATGGCAGTCTGCCTCCAGTTTTCGGGGATAACCCCAAGACGGACCAGAATTCCATTAACGCTGGCACCTGTTTGGGAATTATTTACAAGCGAATCTTTGCACACTACGTACTGAAGAACTCGAAGATACTTGATTGTATCTACTGGTAAAAATTTGTCACAAAGTTGAATATTGTTGACTTTCGCTCTGCCCAATTCCATTGTCTCAAGCCAATTGAACTCTTCTTGAATGGCAGAATTCCTAGTCAAATACTCTGGGAACTCTCCTGCAGTGACTTTGATTAGATTCAATCGATTTGTCAGGCTTGTAAACTGCGCGAATCCAGGTAAGTCAACAATGTTCGCTCTAAGAGGGTTCAATTCAACATAAATGGTTGCCGCAAGAACTGCTGCTGGATCTAACAGCCGTTGACAGTAGAAACGCCCTTCCCAAAATCGCCCTGCACAACCATCTTCTTTATTTGCACGTCGTGCCACAGCTTCTTCCCAACGAGCCATAAAAATAGAAATATCTGCCAGTTTCTCTTTCCCTTGAGCAAATCCATCACGATCTTCAAGAATCTCCTGTACTCGTTCCGGGGCGGCCTCAGTTGGCAAGCTGCTTAGACACTGGTATCCGGGGTAGAGACGTGCTAGACGCGTAGCGACCTCATAATCATCCATACCATCTAACCAATCAGGCCGATTTCGGAGGATTAAATGCGTATGATTATCCATAATGGCATAAGCACAGATCTCAATTGCCATTACTTCTGTCAGCGATTGAAACCATTGCTCAATCCAAGCTTTTCTATGATGGTTACTCGATGTTGATTTGAAATCTTTACCTAGTAGGAGAGCCTGACGTACACACCTAGTAGTTATGTGATAAAAACCGATCTCTTTTCGATTGAATACATCTTTGCGACGTAGAACCATCTTTGGAATCCTTTGCAAAAGCGGACACATGAGCCTCCCTTACGAAGTTGCCAAATATCGAGAAAAGGCGGCACAAAGATCTACAAATATTTGTCATTCCGTAGACAACACACGCTATTTTGCCTGATTCACAACAAAACCCACCAACGCTCGCTCCACGTGATCCCAGCGTTGCTAGCCCAGGTCACATTCACCGAAATGGTGCCACCCACTCTCACATTCCACGAAATGGTGCCACCCACTCTAGCTACTAGTGGGTGGCACTAGAATTAGACCCCATCATGTAACAACCAAGTGGGTGTCACCTATTAAAGAAACGAGCTAATGAGTCAATCGTCTCATCCAATTGCTCGTTGACTAGCCAGTCATCTTCTGCGTCGATTTCACCTTCACCTGAATCTGTACCCAAAATCTTCGCTTTAAGTGAATCGTAATTTTCTGAATCCGCAAGGTCATTCAATGTCAAATTGATGGTCTCAATTAACTGATTCTCCTCGTCTACGATCATTACATCACGTAACTGAGCTCCCCATTCGTGCCAGACATCTGAGTTTCCATCGCCGTCATTATCAGCATCTTGCAACCAAGGCAAATCAGTACCTGATGTAATAGTTGCATTTCCAGAATCCCTGTCAGCCAGATTGATTCCAACTATTTCAACTCCTAAATCGGCATGATTTGTATCCAAATCCTGTTGCAGAGTATCCAAGTGCCCAAATTGAGCAATACAGTAATTACAAGTCGCAAGGCCAAAGTAATAAACGGAGATATTTCCATTCAAATCTCGTGGCGACACATCAGTTTGAAATGTGGGCGAACTCGAATTAACGTCAGGTAAGCTAAAGTCAGGTACCGGATTCACCTGTTCATCTGTCTCTGAATCTGTATTGTCATCTTCTTCCTGAGTCTCATCGGTGTCTGTTGTCGGCACTACTGAAAAATTTGCATCTTGCGGAGTGTCGCCTAATACAATCATCGGAGTGTCTTCATGTCCTGCTACGTGACGAAGCTCATTATCAGATTCCCAGGAGAGGACACCTCGTTGCGATGCTCCTTCATTATCTGTAACATCGATGACGAGGGAATGGCTGTCAGGATCCCATGTAACAGCAGTATCTTCATAAGCGGACCACTCTGAGCCAACCGCGACCCAAGCATCCTCTACTGATTCACCGAAACTGGCGACCATAGTGGGTTTCACCGGCTTATTGAAAAAATCCATAAGAGAAAGAGTTTGTGCTTCTCGACCCTTTTCAGTGAAATTGGCTCCATCAACGGATTCTCCATAGCCCAATGTCACGCTAAACGAGTTACTATCAAATGTTATATCCGGACTCGCACCAACAAATCCTCCATCCACCAGATATCTAGGTTGAGTCTGTGTGACCGTATAGTCACCTGCCTTCAGATTCTGGAATTCATAGTTCCCCGCGAGGTCGGTTTGCAACTGCTGATAAACATTATTTCCATCAACATCAGTACCACTTAGCGTGATCTGAATCCCCCCAAGAACCAATTCGTCGTCACCCTGAACCCCATCATCGTCTGTGTCGATAAATACTACGCCAGAAAGTCCACCAGGTAGATAGTCCGTGATCGACAACGTGACCACCGCGTCGTCAGTTAAACCATCTTCGTCGGTAATGGTGTATGTAAATGAATCTTCTCCTGCAAATCCTGCCGGAGGAGCATATACTAGTCGACTACCAGAATTTACGATTTGAACCGTACCACCTTCAGCGGTCGCTGTGACGGACGTGACGGATAACACCTCAGCAGGATCCGGGGCTGAGGTGTCATTATCTAAAACGTCTAAGCCATCACCAGCCGAGTCGACGACAACTGTGTATTGATCATCATTGGCAGAAGGGGCATCAGCAGTATTTACAATAGTGACAACTACATTCGCTTGGCTCGATCCACCGTTGCCATCTGTCGCTGTATATGTGAATGATTCCGTACCAAAGTAATCCGGTGCCGGTGAATACACAACCCTCAAACCGTCACTACTGATGGTCGCTACACCACCTTTCGATGGAGAGGATACGGTTGCTACAGAAAGGACTTCTCCTTCATCCGGATGTGAAGTGTCATTTGCCAAAACATCCAATTCGTTATCAACTGAATCTTCATCTACAGTAAATGTATCACTTGCAACTCCAGGCACATCATTAACCGACTGAACATGGACTGTTACATTGCCTGTTGCCTGTCCACCATTGCTATCTTCGATCGTATAAGTAAAGGAATCCGTTCCTACAAAGTCCGTATCTGGCGTGTAGAGAACATGGATACCGTTATTGGCGATCGAAATGGCACCATTCTCAACCCCTTGAGTAACGGAAACAATGCTTATCGTCTCACCTTGGTCCGGAGCGATCGAGTCGTTATTCATCAAATCTAGAAGAACGTTAACATCATCTTCATTGACGGAGCTAAAGACGTCATCGTTCGCCGTTGGAGGGTCCTGTACAGGGAACACTTGAATTGTAACCGTTGCCTGTGAACTTCCGGATGAATCTCCAGCGATATATGTGAACACATCCTGGCCAAAGTAGTCGGCCGCTGGTGTATATTCCAAGCTCTTACCGTCTGAAGCGATAGAAACTGTTCCACCGTTGCTCGGAGTTGAAACAGATGAAATTGTTAGAGTGTTGCCTGAATCTCCGTCATTATCAAGGACATTTAATATATGTCCCGAAGTGTCTTCATCGAAATTATATGCGTCATCGGTTGGGCTAAAGCCCAACCCTACCTGCAAATTAGCCGTGTCGTAAATAATAACATCCGAGTTGATGGCGGTGTTTGTTCCAAAAAGCAGTGTATCCGTGTGTGGGCTATTATCTGCTGAATTAGCTCCAATAGTTACTGGACCTGCCGTATTAGCTCTCATTGGCACACTGAAAACCAAGAACTTACCCGCCCCCAGTTCATTAAATCCCCCAGTTCCACCAACCTCATCGATGAGATTCTCTGAAGAAGTACTGCCAGTATGAACGTTAGGAAATGCCGTTCCGTACGTAATTGGTCCTGCAACTTCAACTCGATCATCCGCCCATTCAACATCCAGATATGCAGCAAAGGCTCCTCTCGGTGTATCTCTCAAGTCTTCCACCAAAACCCTAAGAACAAAATCATCGCCTACGGTAACAGCAGTAATGGCATTGCCATCCGAATCTGTCAATTCAAGGGAATACTCAACCAAAGCATCCCCGTCGACAGTAAGACTTGCAACTAGATCTCGAGTATTTCCAGCAACATCAGAAGCACGTATTGTAAAGCTATTTACACCCAACTGGTTAGCATTTGGGTGCCACTGTAGAAATCCGGTTGATGAATGCACCGTTAAGTTCTCGGGAGCATTGATTACTTCATACGAAAATCCGGAATCACCCTCTTCTGCATTGTTAATATTGAAAGAGTAATCCTGTGCCAATGGAATCGTCTCAGTTAAACCGGATTCAAATACCCCAACTTGAGAATCAATCGTTAGGTCCAAGGCAGGTGATGGTGAACTTTCAACACTATCTACAATTTGCGTTGCGGTTATTGCCACCGCACCGTCGTCAAGTCGAAGATTGCCTGCTGTCGTAATTGTGACCTGAGTTCCTGAAGCGGTGGCTGAACCTAGTTCGCTGTTTCCTGCAAATAATCGCACCAACGCACCATCTTCCACTCCATCAATTACAAAACTCAAAGCTGTTGAAGCAGATACGTTGTTGTGATTAGTTATATTATCCGAGTCGCTCACACCTGAATCAGAATCCGAAACAAGCTCGATAGACGTAGGAGCCTGAATCATTCGATTTGTAAAATCTTGGCTCTCTAAACTGTCGCCCACTCTCAGTTCAATACTGTGGCCTGTCTGACTATCGGGAGAATTCTGCTGGTAGGGTGCCGACGTTAATTGCTTTAGCTGGTGGCTACCGATCGGTAATCTCAACGAATAGGTACCGTCAGAATTCGTTAGAACGCTAAACTCATTAGAATCCAATACGTTGTCACCGTCCGTATCGCTGAAGACCGTAAACCCTGCCAGTCCAGACTCAAGTTCTGAATCAAACACGCCGTTCCCATTTGTGTCCTCGTAGACGCGTCCGCTTACTTCGGCATCTGCCATAACATCCGTAAAAGAAATCAACTGACTTCCCGCAGCAACGGGAAGGTCAGTAAACGCTCCGCCATGATTCTGACGCCCTATTGCAGCGATAGCGTCAGCGGCACTCATATCAAGAATCTTGGCAAATACTGTGAATCCACCATTCTGAGCATCTAAATTTGCACTGTTGTCCGCTAAATTGACAAACCACTGACTCGTGGCACTATTGGGATCCCCACCCAACTTGGCCATAGCTACAGTCCCTCGAGTATTGGAAATATCAAACTCATTGATTACCGGACTATCGGTTGGCACTGAACTGAATTGACTTGTACTTGTAAAAGTCTGGCTACTCGTGGTAAATCCCCCACCCTGAATAACAAACCCTGGAACAGACCTATGGATAATAGAATCTTGATAATCACCATCTGACACATAGTTTAGAAAATTACTAACAGTGTTTGGAGCGGCATCCGGCAACATTTCCAACAGCAGCGTGCCAACATCACTTTGTAAGGCAACGATATCAGTAGATCCATAGGTCAGCACAATTCTATCATTGTTGTGAATTTGGTAATCATCATACGAATGGACAGGAGTGCCATTCACATACATACGTATATGATTGTTTGCGTCAACGACACTTCCCATAAGCTCTGTCGTCGAGAATGTCGAGGAAGCGTTATTCCCTATATCTCCAGCAGAAGTACGCCAAGTCTCAAAGATATCGCCTACCGTTATATATTGGCTGGGAGTATCAATGACATCATCACCGTCAACATCCGCCGGCGAAATCGATACTGTACTTCCTGCAGCGGAAGTAGTGACGAATGCTGAGTCTCCGCCTGAAGTGATGCCCAAATTTGCCGGTAAGTCGATTAACGATCCATTCGAATATATGAGAACATCCGCTTGAATAGTGTCTCCTAGGTCATGACTAGGTGGAGCACCATGAGGCGTATCTGTTACTCCATAGAGCAATTGACGAGACTCTAAACGCTCTATCGACAGCCCCTGTAAAAATCGTTGCCGCCTTCGCTGTCGTGTTCTAGATCGCTTTAATAATCCACGCAACATAGCCTCAAACACTCCCTAGATTTCCCATTTTAACATTTCAGTTTAGTTAAAAATCTTAAGTTTTCACTATCCTGAATTGATCAAACCCCTAATTTCACCCTAGTGACAAAATGCAAAATGATCACGGATTTGGTTTGATTTTCTGCCCCTTCCATATACATCGAATCAACACGTGGATGGGACAGTGAAAAATCTAAAAAAATCAAAGACAATACAACCCCAATCAGTGAATTAAGGCTTAATTTGGATAACCGATCCAGAAATTACCGATTTTGAACAGGTAAATGCGATGCCAGTCCCTCATTTCCGGCGAGTAGGTTGCGACTGATTCTGCGGATATTAATCTTAAGCAGTGATTGGTACCAGATCGAGACTCTGCATTGTTGCCAATTGTTTCACAATCCGTAATAGTGGGTGGCACTGGATTATGCTCTGGAAAGTTATGCCCGATAGTACTCATGGCACTCGGTACACGCTTTAGAAATTTCGCTGACTGCTTTGCTGGCACGCTCGGCGTCATTAAGCTTGACAGCGTCAACAATGTCACGAGCAGCAGCCTTCATCGCATTCGAGAAGTTCATGTAATCCTCGTCCTCGCCATCTTCCATATCTGGCTTCATCAACATGGCGGATAACGCTGCTACTATCTCAGCCTCGTGCATCACCTTCTCAATGTTTTCCTCAAACGTAGATGCATCCGATGTCCAAGGCTTCAATCGCTCGTCGAATGCCATTTCTAAACGCTGCATGACTGGAGCTCGATCAATCAATTTACCCCAGGAGAAATCGTCAGGGTTGGGCTTTAAATCAGGCGAGGCTCCTCCAACCAAGTCTTCCAAATCTGCCTTCCGTAATTTGGACTCATTGTAAGAAGCGTCCGTACCAACTTTGCAATTGGCCGCGACTTTCCCGAAGGCATCCCTCGCTCCTATGGATTGTTGCTTCCAGCGAACATCTCCGTCATATTCCGCTATGACTCCAAACATCGCAGCCAAGGTAGAAAAATAAAGTCGAGCAGATTGATAATCCCCTCCTTTGAACTTTCCCGGTATGCCCACAATTCGATCGACTTCAAGTTTCGTGGATTTGATTTCATCTTCAATCGTTGCACTGGAAATTAATGCCGCCCATGCACCCGTGGTAGCACCACCTTCATTGCCATTTGAAGAACCGGCAACATTCGTGGATCCACCACTGTTCATCGGAGCTGTATTAATTTGGCGCGGCCCATCGAGCCTAGCCTGTGGGTTATCAAAAAAAATATTCTTCAGATCTGACCGGCCCTTAAAATCCGGAAGTTTGACACGCTTTACCTGAGGCTTTCCCTGAGCATACAACCACATCGCTGGCAAAACAAATATCATTGCCCATGCTAGTATCGTAGTATTCCTGCGATTCATAAATCCAACTTTCTCTTTGACAAAACACACTTACTGCATTATTGGAGCAACACTGCTTAATAACAAGTGATTCACATCGTCATTCGGCTCAATCATAATATACAGGACTCTCAATACACCACCTTCACCGCTCAATCCATTAAAAGACCGACAGTATTACATTTATCGGTCATGAACTACCAAATGCCTAAACCTACCTCACACCGACGAGATTTTCTCCAAGGCAAGGCTCTGCAAAGATCTGCTGCTGATGTCAAATCCATCAACCAAATTAACAGCATGCCGGAAAATGATGCTACTTCGTCAGGTACTCCTTCCTACCTGTTGCACATCTCCCGCAAAGCAATGGCATGCAATTTCCAGATTTTTCTAAATGCAGGTGAACATGAACTCGCGACCGAAGCAGCAGTCGAGGCCTTAGATATTGTTGAAGAAATTGAAGATATCCTTTCGATCTACCGAATCCACACCAGCGCCGCACAACTCAATCAACTAGGAAAGGCTCAAGCCGTTCATGTTGACGCTATTCTGCTTCAACTACTCAAGCAATCCAAAGAACTTTGGCGAAGAACAAACGGCGCCTTTGATATAACCTCGACAGCCCTCTCGAAACTCTGGGGATTCCATCAAAAAGAGCACCGTGTTCCAGCTATGACCGAAATTCAGGAATCGCTAAAGCAGGTTGGATCTCAGCACCTCATTATTCATGACGACGGAAGCGTTCAATTTGCGCAGCCTGAGTTGCAAATCAACCTTGGGAGTATCGGGAAAGGATACGCGTTGGATCGATGCCATCAGCACTTTGTAGCTAACAATCTAACTAACTACCTGATTCATGGTGGCCTCAGCTCCGTTCTCGCAAAAGGACATCGACAAAGCGAAACAACACAAGATTCAGGCTGGCAAATCGGCTTACGCCACCCACTCATCCCTGAAAAGTACCTGGCTCACTTATGGTTGAAGAACATGGCTGCGGGTACATCCGGCGATGCCAATCAATTTTTCTACCATCAAGGAGTCCGCTATGGACACGTCCTCGACCCTAGAACAGGCTATCCTGTCGAGAAAGTCCTCTCGGCCACAGCATTTTCCTCAACGGCTGCAGAAGCTGATGCATTAGCCACAGCATTCTACGTGATGGGCCCTGAGCAATCAGCGGAGTACTGCCAGCAATATGACTCGGGCTTTCTCATTGTCGAGCAAGGAAAACAAAATCGAGCAACTCGATTGCACGTTATGGGCCTAGCAGATAACCAAATCGAACTCATTGATCCTTCTGCAAAACTTATCTTTTACGATTAATCTCCGCAAACAGTTACTGTCGCAGCAGTAACAACACAGGTTTACTCGATGTCACAGGCTCCCAGTCTTGTAAAGACTCTCCTGTCCCTAACCATTGTTGAAAACAGAGAAGGGAATTCGCTGTGAGTATCATGTCCTTTTTCTGATTGGAATCGAGGTAGAGTATGTACGCATAAAAAAGACCCTGAGCTTAGAAAGTGCAAGCAAAGGGTCCGTCTAACTAAATATCAATTAATTCGATCCTCGCTGTGACGGCACACTATTTCCAGGGGCCTATCGGCCTCGATTCTCGAGCACTTGCTTTACATGCTCTAATTCTTCATGCAAATGGTGTATATGCTCTTCCAATTCCCTAACTTTCCGAACAACATCCTCTCGGCTTATCTCAGAATCATCACGATGCCGTTCATGCTCGTCGGCATGTTCGCCATGCCGTTGTTCGTGAAACTCTCTTTCGATATCTTCGGCTGTTTCAATCGCCAAATGGGCCAAATCTTCAAACCCTCCAGCTTTTAGATGCTCAATGGCGGCATGCAAATGCTCAAAGCGAGATTCAATATCACCGTGGTCATGATCATGGTCCCTGTCGTGGTGTTCGTCCCGATCATCTCCATGCTCGCGCTCATGTCGTGCGTCATTATCGTGATGAGGATGCTCGCGTCCATTGAGAGCCGATTCAACTTCTCGCAGTTTGAGAAATAGGTTTTCCTGGTGCCGAGACAGCTCCTCAACAGCCCCTTCATTCTCCGCTTCCTGAGCTTCCCTCAAGCGATCTTCATTCTGCTTCAATTGCTTTACCAGCACTTCTCTAAAGTACTCAAGCTTTCGACGTTCGTCACCGCTTACATTTCGCTCTTTCTCCTGATGTTCTCTTTCCCGATCATCAGCATGCAGTTCACGCCTTAGGTGCTCGAGTTTACCTTTCAGATCTTCCATGTGACGACGAATCGAGCGTGCTTTATCTTCGTTGCCCTCTCGCTCTGCACCACGAAGTGCTTCTTCGAGATGGTGAAGTTCCTTATGAAGCCCTTCTGCAACTTCATGCAATTCGTGAACGTTATCATGTTTTGGTTCACCACGGTTGTCGCCATGTTCTTCTTCATGGCCACGAAGCTCACTCTGAATGAGCTTTAGTTTGCCAAGCACTTCTTCATAGTGTCCTTTCAATTCCCGGACCCGACCTTCATTTCCTTCGTTGGCGGCTACCTCAATTTGCTTTTCAATCTCACCAAGCTTGTGGCGAAGCGATCTACGGAATTCATCAATCTTTGCAAGTTCATTATCATGGTCCTCACGATGCTCTTCACGACCATCCTTACGTTGCTGAGAATTCAATTCGTCTTCAATGTGCTTAAGCTTGCCTTGTAACTCTTCAAAATGCCTTCTAAATTCTCTGGCCTTTTCTTCCTGCCCCTCTTCCCGGGCAATAGCAATATGTTTTTCCAGCTCTTAAAGCTCACGACGTAACACATTACGATGTTCCTCAAGCTCTGCTAAATGGTTTTCATCGTGCTCACGTTCTCCCCCCGTCAATTCACGCTCCAAATGACGTAATTCAACGTGCAACTCTTCCAAATACTGCCCCAACTCACGAAGCTGCCCTTCATTGCCACTATCTTTCGCCTTGGCGAATTGTCCGTTGATACGCTCAATCTCACCCCGCAACTCTTTTGCATGCGCCGACAATTCCTGGCGATGAGCTTCACGCTCGCGGGACTCTTCCTGTAGATCTCCACGCCGAAAGAAGGGATTCTCTCCATCCTGAGCCTTGCTAATTCCCAAAATAAATCCAGCAAACAAAACTCCGGATAGAGTAACAGCGACAAAACGCTTCATGGCTTTCGTCCTTTAAAGGTGGTTGTATAAACAAGCTTTTACACGTTGAGCATATACGTAAGATAGGGGATTTTCAACGACTTATTTTAATCCCACCACCAGGTGTTACCGCGTAACGCTATATCACGATTACCCTGATACTCAGCATTCAGAATCCCATAGTCATCCTGTTTCAAATTGTTCACTTCGACGACGGGGCGAGGATCAACGACAACGCCACCTGATACAGCAGCAAGAACTACTCGTTTTTCTGTAATCCGATGGCTTACCACTGACTCAACAGTCGTCACTGCTGTGGCACGCGTTGGCTGAAATCCGTACGATTGACTATAGAACTCTGGATTCCAACCAACCTTACGGTCAAGTTCCTGAGACTTTATGAGCATTGAGACCACTGCCAAGTCGAAGATATTCCGTAACTCCTGATACACCGGGTATCGTTTAGCGATCATCTCAAAATTGTGCGTAAATTCTGACGCAAATTGCTGTGTCAAAGGATCTGACTTGCCAGTCTGCTGGCGATTTCCCAATTTATCGACAATTTCATTTTCACTTAGTACTTTAACGGCCGGACCAACAACCTCATATGCGAAGCCGTCTTTTGACGCGTGTAGAGTCTGGTAATTAGTCGTAAACCACCAACGCAACATATTCACCGCCTGAGCTGGCTCGTCAGACTGGACAAGATTGTCAAGATAACTGCTCATTCCAGGTACACCAGGGGCTTCGCCTAATCCAATCAACTTCATATGATGGTCAGCTTCAACCAAAACTCGAGCAAGATGAGTCTGATTGTCCGTTCCAAACACCTCTACATCCTGCTTCCCAACCGACTGCCGTAACCCCTCTATCCAGGCAGCTGTATTCTTTATGGTTAAAGATTTGCCATTATGAGCTGCCAAATACTGTTGGGCCTTTAAAAGATTCTCAGCTCGCGGAGTAATCGAACAGCCAAATGTCGGGTTCTCCGAATAAGCATTGCGCATTAACTCAACCAGATAATCCAATTTCAAGACAGGCTTACCATTGTTTGCATTCACTACCCGGCCATTTGCATCCTCTTGCCAGGGGCCGGCAGGGCCAGCAAGCACAATGTCACCTTGTTGTGGATAGACAAGCACATAGCGGACTTTGTAGATCCCCGCTAAATTCCTCATCGCTGCATTCGGCGTTTCTCCTCTTAAACGCAACAACTCAAGCTGCTGCTGAAGACGAACAAGTGACACTTTTCGCATCGATGAATGTTCTCGTATGTCCTGACCATTGTCACTAAACATCCCTTCAAACTGCTCTCGACGTATCCCCTGCAACTCTGAACCTCTACGAGAATCAAGCGGCACCATCAAGCCCTTACGATTCACGTAGATCCCACCCGGGAACGGAGTAATCGTACCAGCACCACCCAAATCATCCCAACTGTCCGGAGCCACCGTTGCCTTGATCAAATCAATCAAGGTATCGAAGTCTGCCATAGCGGCGCCCCCCTGTCCTCTTGGAAGCATCGGCCCTGAACCCGCCTGACCATTTGACCCCAAAAGTCTTAAATTCCCCATCTGTTGCAGAGAAGAAAGAGACCTCATCGCTCCGGACTGAACACCGGAAGCAGCCTGATGGCGAGCAACCTGAGCAATCTGCTGGCGTCGCAAATCCGGATTTTGGTTTGACCGAGCGTATCCTAAAGCCTGTACATATTCCCCAGAGCGTAATAACTGATGAAATTCATCGGTCTGCGCGTGAGATGCAGTACACCAACACAAGCTCGTCAAAATAGCTAAGAGTCGTAATAGCATGTAGTCTGTTCCACTTTTCCTGATTAACAAACGTTCTCTTATTATAGACGCCAAAAGATTCAAATCCTCCATTCTTTACGTGATTGAGTCGGAAACCAAATATCAATCACCGAATACTTACTTAGCTGATTTAAAAAATCGCACCTTCCAAATTCAGGAATATGCTCAAATTTATAACCACCCCCCTTTCTCAAATACCAATTCCCTAGGAAAACCCTAGCCGTCAGGCTAAGATCAATGGTCATTCAATTCATTGGGTTCAACTAACGGAAAGTCATCATATGAGCGTCGATCTCCGATACGGAGTATCCAACTCGCTAACGCTTGAATTCTCAAGTGATCAGACAACCGCATTTGCCGGCCTCGATGTCGAAACCATCGATGGATCCTTAAAGGAGGTGATTCATGCAAGCCTGGATCAGGCAATTCACTTTCCGGCATTTCGCGAAATCGTATTTCCCGAAGACACGTTAGCGATCGCCATCGGAGAAGGCATCCCTCGAATCGCGGAAATCTTAGCGAGCCTCATCGATTACATCCAGACTTACACGGAGGTTGCTCTCGAAGACATCACCATCGTTTTCCCCAATGAACTAACAGCGTCGGTTGAAAGCCAATTGAAAGAATTGCTCGACGAGTTCGTATTCAGCACCTTAACCTTTGAATTACACAATCCTGCAATCTCTGAGGAACTAGCCTACCTCACGGCAACCCAGGAAGGTGAACCAATCCGTCTTAACAAAACGCTTGTTGATGCGGACGTGGTGTTGCCAATTTGCTCCAACCTGCCTGAGTCACTATTCGGATATGCTGGATTCTTTCATGACTTGTTCCCACTCTACACCGAAACTGAGACAATCCTCCGGTTTCGCTCCAACATGGACATCGAAACTTTGAGGCGAGATTCCATCGAAGCTGCCAATATGCTTGGAATCCAGTATCTGCTCAAGGTGACGCCCGCCAATGGTGAAGCCATTCACAACATTGCCGCCGGTGATATTTTCACACTGCAAAAATCAGTACCATCGATCGCCACTGGTAGTTGGAGCTATTCCATTTCTGAAAGTGAGCTAACGATCGGCTCACTTTCAGGTACTCAACACCAACAAACGTGGGACAATTTGGCACGCGCACTTTCAACCCTAGCAAAGGCGACTTCCATGGGCGGCGCGATTGTAATCTGTAGTCAACTTTCCGGTCCTTTGCCAGGTCCGATAAAGCTACTCAACAGTAATGACGCTCAACAACAGCTAGGCGAACAACTTAAACTGCAACCTGACGTTGACATTCAGGCCGCCCAAGAAATACTAAATCTTCGAAGCGATTACCACATCTACTTATTAAGTGACCTGAACGGGGAAGATGTGGAATCAATCGGTCTGGCACATATCGAATCGCCAGCTCAGATCAATAACCTAATCGCTGCGGCCCGCAAAGTAAGTTGCGTTGCCGATGCTCATCGTGTTGCTGTCACCTAATGAAGAGCATTGGCGATACGGTTTCAGAGTCCAATAATCATGCCCACCGTTTTTAATAATCCATCAGTCTGGAAATCTTCTAACATCGCCCTGGTCACGCTTCGGGGTGAAGACCGAATCAATTTCCTTCACAATTTCTGCTCTAATGACATCAAGAAGCTTGCCCTCCATAGAACAATCGAAGCGTACATCCCCAACATTAAAGGGAAGTGCATTGGATTTGTGAGTGTGTATCGGGGCAACGACGAATTGATCTTAGTTACAAACGACTATAAGACTGAAGAATTGGTCGCTCATTTAGATCGATACATTATCACCGAAGATGTAGAAATCAAGCTCGAACTCTCTCGACCATGTTCGCTACTGACCGGAAATGGCATCCATGAATGGTTGCAACGAGAGCAACCTACTGGCACGCTCATTGCTAACAACTGGTTCGAACAAGATTCGTACTGGCTCTTATCCGAGCTGTCTAATCAACAGAGAGACAGTCTGACTCCGTTATCAGATCAACAAGTACATACTGCCCGAATCCACAACGGCACTCCCCTGTATGGCCTGGACATCACAGAAGACAATCTAGCTCAGGAAGTAAACAGAGATCAGCAGGCCATTAGTTTTACCAAAGGGTGTTATCTGGGACAGGAACCGATTGCGAGAATCGATGCGTTGGGGAATGTACATTGGTATTTAGTGCGAGTTGACAATCAGAATGTCAATGCCGCCGCCGATTCGACACTAACTCTGCAAGGGCAGCCAATCGCGAAAATACGGTCGACCTCTCCGGAGTCAGGACTAGCGCTGGCCTACGTAAAGCGCGGTTATCATGAGCCGCAATCGATACTTGACACTGATCAAGGTACTTTGAAAGTCCTCTAACCTGCATTGGCTAGTTTTAGCCGGCGACATTAGGAACATTGGCAACCCGAATCTGGCCCGCATGGTTCTCGATCCAGTCTGACACCTGAATTAGCAGCTGCTCAACCGTATTGTCCTCTACGACGAAGCCAATTAGTTCATACTTTTCACTGCGAATTGCTGCCAGTAGGTTCAGCAGATTCTGACGCATTTCTTCGCAGAATTCGACAGTTTGCTGTTCATTGTATTCTCGCCGCAACAAGATAAGTTGCTCGCCTTCTCGACTTCGTGTCAGCTGCACTAACTTTCCCTGTTCCGCCTTGAGCATCGTACTTTGATAGTAACCACGGCGAAATGCATGCTGATTATTAAACTGATACACCGGCTCAGCTCCATAGAAGAATGACACAGCTCCATCACGTCGAAAGCCAACAAAGACGGAATCGTCAGACTCACCTTTACCGTCGAGTTTCAATTCAACCCGATTTACCAAAGCCGTCGCTTCCCGCAAAATATCTTCCTTGTCTTGCTTCTGCTTAGCCATAACCCATCTCCCACTAAATCTCTCGCATACTATCTTACGACAACCGCCTCCCAGTTTCGTTGAAGTCCGGTAAGATATACCCTAATAGATATTGATGTTGCAAATCTGAATTGACCAACCCAACAATCCACGCCATGGCTCATCACGAAAAACACTTATTGTCGACATCACGATTTGACGTTGTTGAAATCCCAGCTGACCCGGCCAATCCAACTGGTAAACAACGCCAGATCGTCCGACATCCCGGAGCAGTAACGATACTCCCGATGGTCGATGATTTTCACGTGTGTCTTATTCGAAATTATCGAGTTTCCGTCGCTGAGGAGCTTTTCGAATTACCGGCAGGTACCTTAGAACCTAATGAACCACATGCTGTCACAGCTGAACGAGAGCTTATCGAGGAAACCGGCTACCGCGCGGATAAACTTGTCCACCTTCATAGTTTTTACCTTTCCCCAGGAATACTAGACGAACATATGCATCTATATATTGCCACTGGGTTAACAGAAGGAGAAGCCGAGCGGGAGGAAGGAGAGCTCATCACCAATTTTGTAGTTTCATGGGAAACCGCACTAGAAATGGTAAGAGAGCGAAAGATTTGTGATGCAAAATCCATTACCGGCCTCCTCATGTACGACCAAATCAAGCGGTCAGGAGAATTATAAAATGCCCGATTCCAGACTAACTAAACTCGCCAATGTACTAGTCAATTACTCAGCTGATGTCGTCGCCGGCGATCTAGTAAGACTAGTGGGTAGCCCATTATCGGAACCCCTGCTACTAGAACTATATCGCGTCTGTCTTCAAGCGGGAGCCCATCCATACGTTCTCATGCAACCAGATGCCTGCGGCGAGTTGCTTTTCGACGTCGGTTCTGACGAACAGATCGGCTACCAAAGCCCTATCGTGCAACATGAAATCGAAACCATTGATGTCACCATTAGCCTCTGGGGAAGCAGCAACACCAAAGCACTATCGAGAATTGGTCCCGACAAACTCGCGAAAAAGAGTCAAGCTCGAAAAAGATACATGGAAACTTTTCTAGCTCGTAGCGCTTCGGGCGACCTACGATGGACAGGATCGCAATTCCCATGTCAGGCTTCAGCTCAGGACGCGGAAATGTCTTTGCGACAGTATGAAGACTTCGTCTTCCATGCGGGATTGCTTCATCTCGATGATCCCGTTGCCGCCTGGAAGGAATTAAGCATTCGGCAACAACGACTGGTAGACTACCTCAATGGCAAAAGTGAAATCCGGTTTGTCACCCCACAAGGCACTGACTTAACGCTGGGAGTTCACGATAGATTATGGCTGAACAGCGACGGCAAAAAGAATTTCCCCGACGGCGAGGTATTTACTGGGCCAGTTGAATCCGCCACCGAGGGAATCGTCAAATATAGTTTTCCCGCCGTTCACGGGGGACGAGAGAGTCACGGAATCGAACTAACATTTGAAGGTGGCCGTGTGATTGACGCCAAGGCGAGTAAAGGCGAACAATTCCTAATCGACATGCTGGATCAAGATGCCGGTGCCCGTGTGCTTGGTGAAATCGCGATTGGAACAAACTACTCTATCACAGAATACACCAAGAACACTTTGTTTGATGAAAAAATTGGAGGTACGTTTCATGCAGCCGTTGGAGCATCCTACCCGGAAACCGGTGGCCTGAACGAATCCGGACTTCATTGGGATATGGTTTGTGACCTCCGAGACGGAGGTCAGATTTTCGTTGATGGTGAACTTATTAGCGAGAATGGCAGGTTTTTGAATGACCAGTGGCCACAACCTTAAAAGGCTTGAACACCTTTCACTAGAATACCAAACATAAAATGACGTCAACCAGATGCCACAATACCCTCCATTAACCGAAGTTGACCTTCCACTACTGGTCACCGGGATAGCCGGAGTCGCCGGGTATAATGCCTTTCATTACTACTCCAATCTTTATCCCGGTCAGGTCATTGGAATACGTCGCAACGAGTACTGGCCTCTATCCGGCAATGGCATTGTTGGCTGTGATATTGTCGACAAAGAGAAACTTATTGCTTTGTTCGAGGAGCATCAATTCCGTTCGGTTTTGAGCGGATTGGGTACATGTCGACTCAAATCATGTGAACTCGATCCAATGATGGCTAAAAGAGTAAACGTGGATGGCATTTGCAATCTTCTGGAAGCTATTCAAAGCCTTGAACATTCTGTCAAGCTTGTTCATTTATCCATCGATTTAGTTTTCTCCGGCCAACAGGAGAAGGAATACATCGAAGAAGACAAACCTGACCCTGTTACAGTTTATGGAAGGACGATGGTTGAGGCTGAGCATCTGATCAAAGACCAAATTCCTGAGGCGTCGATATTGAGGATTTCATTGCCAATGGGCATAAGCTTTAGCGGCCACGCCGGTGCGATTGACTGGATTCAATCGAGATTCATGAACAACAAACCGGCAACTTTATATTTTGATGAGATCCGCACTCCACAGTATACCGACTGCCTCAATAAACTGACCCACTGGTCACTCACTCACGAACTGCCTGGACTCTATCATGCTGGCGGCCCTAGGGCTCTGAGCCTTTTCGAGATTGCTCAAATTGTAAATCGTGTGGGTGGCTACAACCCTGAAAATCTGCAAGGTTGCCCGCGTATTGAAGCCGGACCAATCCCTCCTCGAGCTGGCAATGTCACACTAAACAGCAGCAAGCTAGTCGAGCAGCTGGGATTTCAACCATTCGACCCCTGGCCACTCAATGAGCAATACGTACCAACCAGCAAGAACTGGCATTTCGAAACTGATACAACCATCAAAGGTTCTCCAGATTTACTTCAATCAGTACTATATAAAAACCCCAATGAAGAAAACTATCACTAATCCCTGATCGTTTTAATCGCTTTGTATAGTGTTGAAACCTATAATTACGGAATAGAAGTATTTCGGCAACGATTCACCCCGTCGTAGTGGCTCGATGGCGTTGTATTTAAACCGCTCACGACGACAACCTGCCTTCAACCTGCATAGTACATCCTACAAAAAGGTCTCTAATGGGTATTCGATTTATATGTCCCAGTTGTGACAACAAATTGAACGTCAAATCTTATTTGGCTGGTAAACGAGGCATCTGTCCCAAATGCGACGCGCGAATTCGCATTCCGTTTGAATCAGAAGATGAAAATCAACCTGCAGAGTATGCTGGTGACAAACCTCGTATGATAAAGACTGTTGGTGAGACCATTGCCGAGCGTCCGGAATTGAAATGGTTTGTTCGCCCGGCAGATGGCGGTGAATTTGGCCCCGCCTCAGGTGCAACGTTAAAAGTCTGGGTTCATGAGAAACGGATTGACCATCGTACTGAGCTGCGGCGACATGACTGGATAAACTGGCGGCAAGCCGGAGAACTTTTTTCCGAATTTCAGCACCCCCCCAACCTGGCGGACAGCGTCACTTCTACAAACACGTCCACAAACCTCCAGCCGCAATTGCAGACAGAGCAACAACAAGACAATTCGGTAGCAGTCTTAGAGCATCCAATTCAATCGCTTGGCAACTTAGAATCTGCTCACCCGACATTCCACGACGACAATTTCTTTGAAGCTCTTGAAACGAGTCCGGTCGGCATCGAATCAACAGCTACATTTGCCAACCTACAAGTTGATCAATCCACGCTAGCTCACCACAATATCCGGCGAAGTGATGCTACCGGAAATAGAATGAAAGGTATTGTTCTGGCATTCCTTTCCGTGGTATTGCTTGGGTCGTTAGTAGCGGTCGTCGTACTTTCACAGTAGGATAAGAATCAGAAACTGTCTGGGCTGACTATCTATTCAGCCCTTCATGCCCGACAAGCCCCTAAGGAAATCATCAAACATGTTGCGTCTCAATAAACTGACTGTATTGGCTATGGCACTCCTTATAGCTGTTCCTGTTCTGTGTGGAGCGGAAAAGACCAAAAAGGTTGTTGCGAAGGATATCACTCTAAATGTCCCCGAAAGCTGGAAACAATCGCCAGCAAGTAACAACCTCCGAACTGCTCAATTCGCCTTACCTGCAGTCGACGGAGATAAAGACGATGCGGAATTAGTCGTCTATTTCTTCGGTGGAGCTGGAGGAGGCGTTAACGCTAATCTTGAACGGTGGTCCGGACAGTTCCAGCCAGGTGGAAAGAAACAGAAGATCTATAAAGGTCAATCCAAACAGGGGGAATACTATCTGCTCGACATCACCGGCGTTTACAACAAGCCCATTGGCCCGCCAATTAATCGTCAAACAAACCCAACACCGGGTTACAAGATGTTAGCCGTAGTTCTCATGGTCAAAGACAAAGGAAACTACTTCCTCAAATTAACTGGTCCTCAAAAGACCGTCAGTGCCGCATCAACGGCCATTCGGCTAGCCATTGACGCCGACTTAAAGAAAGAAGCAGAATTGAAACCGGAAGAATAAATCCGAGGTTGATTCAAATCATCTTACGTTTGAGACGCTAGCTAACTGAATTAAACGGTTTGAGAAAGCAACCGCCAATCATGGCAAATATAATTGATCAAACACTTCAGTGGATAGGTGGTCCCAATGGCCACCTATCTTTAATTGATCAAACTCTGCTTCCAACTCAACTTCAAACGATCGACTGCCACACCGTTGAGGAAGTCTGGGAAGCTATCAAAGTTTTGCGAGTCCGCGGCGCTCCGGCAATCGGCATCGCTGCGGCTTACGGAGTTTGTGTTGGAATTCAAACACTGGATTTAACGCGTATATCTCCAGACCAGTTAAGTCAACGCATCTCTGCGGTAACGACCTATTTGGCCACCAGTCGCCCAACCGCCGTCAACCTCTTTTGGGCTCTGGACAGAATGAAAGACAAAACAACGGCGTTACTTGCAACGGACTCGTCGACGGAACAAATCGCTGCTTTACTTCTGAAAGAAGCGCAAGCTATTCACGAGGAAGATCGAGCGATGTGCCATGCGATTGGCAAATTTGGTTCCGAATTGCTACAAGACGGGACAGGCGTTATCACCCATTGCAATGCTGGCGGGTTGGCTACGAGTGAATACGGGACTGCTTTATCTCTATTTTTTACTGCCCAAGATGAAGGTAAGCAGCTCACCGTCTTTGTGGATGAAACTCGACCATTACTACAGGGAGCCCGCCTGACGGCCTGGGAACTAAAGCGACGCGATATAGAAACGATCCTCATCTGTGACAACATGGCAGCTCAGGTTATGCGAGAAGGTAAAATTCAGGCTGTTGTTACCGGCGCTGATCGCATTACAGCTAACGGTGATGCTGCCAACAAAATTGGCACCTATGGTCTGGCAATTTTGGCTAAGTACCACAGTATTCCGTTTTACGTGGCAGCGCCAAGTAATACATTTGACTTAAAGTTAGAGTCAGGTGCAGAGATCCCAATCGAGGTTCGTGGAGCCGATGAAATCACTCATGGCTTTGGCCGTCAAACAGGTCCAGACGAAGTAAATGCATATAATCCGGCATTTGATGTAACGCCTGCAGAATTGATTGCTGGCATTGTCACGGAAAAGGGTATCATTTCTCCGGTCAATCGCGACAACGTTTTAACGGTACTACAGAGCTAAGCTATTCCTGTAGATACATACGTCGATCATTTCTTTGCTGCAAAAGGAACTCAAGTAGTGTCGTATCTAGTGAACCATCCTGCTTCCTTAGAACAGCCTGCGTAGCCCTATCGCTTTCAACCCTCGAAAGTACCATTTGTTTGATTTCTTCAGCCTCTCGAGTACTCAATTGAGCTGTCAATTCGGGAGCAATCGAAGATTCCAGTTTTTTCAGACTGTTAACGACCATCCAACGGGTAGCATCGTAGGGGTCATGAAGACTGTATGCGAGAATCCCACTTTGCCATTTATCTCCGGACGCTTCTCTCGCAGGACCCCAACTCAGGGCCCACGCTGCCAGCGCACGCTGGCCGGCATCGCCTGTCAACAATGCCAGAACCACGGAGGATATTTTTTGATGTGCATCGGGCAGCTCCTGTTTGTCATGACCGTACCAACTGTGCAAACTGTCCGCTGCCCATTGCAATGTTTTGTCGACGTGACAGTTGTTACAGGCATTCTGCCGACCGACCTGCAACGTTTCCTGAGCAGATGGATTACTAATCTGATGAGATCGTGCCGCCTTCAGCAACCCATAAGACGTGTGTGGCATATGACAGTTATAACACTTGGATCCCTGACTCTCGGCCGAATGATGAGTATGTTGCGTCAGTTTTTCACCTATATAGTCCTGATGGCAATTCACACAGGCTTTGTTCGATCTCATACCGACACGCAATTGGTCATCATTCCAGGGATCATTAGTTTTTCGTTGCCCCGCTTCCGCGTTATGCATGGTATGGCAGGTTAAACACGATAGCGTGCCTTCAGTATGGCATCCAGTTTCCACCAACCCGGAATACTCTCGTCCGGTCACTCGCACCATCCCATCCGCCCAAAATACCGACTCAAACAATTTAGGATCATGCTGCAACAGCTCTGCCGTCATGGCTTCGTTGGGTTTCGTCGCGCGTATCAAGTGCCGATGGTCCAGCAGATTATCGCCTGGCCTGAAACTATTCCCGTTCTTATGCCATTCAGCCGCATCGTCTCTGTGCTTAACCGAAGTCGCACCATGACAATTAGCACAAATGAAAGACGCCGTTTTATGATCCAAATCCAACGGATTTACAATCTGATGAGGGCCTTTTGCATTAGGATCCTTCCCGACATCATAAAAATCAGCGTGCTCCTTACCCGGACCGTGACAGGCTTCACACGAAATACCGAATTCTGCAACTGTCGTGAGTGGGTTATCCTTCCCGAAGTAATCAGCCTTGGGATGAGTTGAATGACATCTCAGACAAGTTGCGTTCCAGCGGCCGATTTCAAAGTTTTCGCTTTGAACAGGAGGATGTAGAAAAGTAGACCGGCGAGGCACCCAGGATTTCTGCGATACCAAATAAGAAAACGGCAGCAAACCTAAAACGCGTTTAGGACCGATCGGAGGTATATTATCTGGCAACGCAAACCAGTAAAGTTGCATATGATGAGACCCCGTAAGCAACTTGATCTGCAAGCGTGTGGGCCCATCTCCCAGATCCGTCTCGACCCAATATCCTTTCTCGTCATGCTCCAGGTGATAGCCCACTCCATCAAGTTGTAGATCTACGTTGTTAAAGTCGCCAAGAACCGTCTTATCCGACGGCAGTTGTGTCATGCTCTGGTGAAACGATTCATCCCACGAAGCATGTTCATCAGCATGGCATTTTTGACAGCGGCTGCTTCCCACATAACTATCCGTGAACTCGATCGCCGGAGCTCGTTCTGTGTTGACCTTGCGGATCTCTACACTTTCATTGGGGGCTTTTGCACTTGGACCGCCACCTGATGTTTCTTCCCCCGAATCAGAAAAACAACCGACTAGCATAAATCCTATCAGAGTAAGGACTGCAGAAACTGTCAGTCGACTTTGAATTTGCTTTGTATACAAACGCATCCAGACTGGGAGCAATAGGACAGCAAATGCAGTAATAACCCAAAGGTTCATTGAACAAACTCATGTGGATACAGATAATTCCTCGCACAGACTCAATCTTTATATCGGCACAAATCCGGGGATTCAGCCTCTATATTCCACGCGGTTGACAAATCGAAAAGCTACTTCGATTGCAATTCTTTTATTCGCTTGCCAACATTTGCAGAGGCTTTTTCCATCACTTCAGCAATGGATACAGGTACACCGCCTCGTCGCTTAGATTCATCTGCAGCTTCCATAAAAGCGTAAATCTCAAGAGATTCTTTGGCATCCACAGGAACTTTACCTGTTCTGAAGAAAGCGACAATATCGACAACCAGAGGACGGTACCCCTGATAGGGCCCCACTTCAGCCAAACCTTTTTCACCGTAGGCTGTGCCCCCGTAACCACCTTTATATCCTCGAATTCCACGAAACGCCCCGATACGACCACCGCTCCAGGTTCCAGTCACAAATTCTGTATCCTCGGTCGAAACTCGCACGACTTTTTCGCAACCCGCACCCATGACTGTAAAAAGTGCTTCGACGCCATGAATTCCATACCAAAAGAGGTCAGGGTGGGAAGGTTCGAGATGAGCGGGACTATAAGTTTCGGCACCATGAACTTTACCGATTGAGCCGTTTCTAATCTCAACCGCACCTTTCGAGTATCTCAGCGACGAACTGGTAAAGACCGGAACATTTTTTTGCTCTGCATATCGATAGATTGCAATAGCGTCCGTCAAGCTTGCTGAAACAGGTTTATCGATAAACAGGGGTTTACCTGCATCAATGACGGCTATGGCCTGTTCGAGATGCGGTTTACCATCGTTGGTTTCCAATAGTACGACATCGACCTCAGCAAGCACTTCGTCAATCGATTTCGCGATTTTTACTCCCATCTCTTTCATCTGCTCGGTGTAACCCGGAATACGGGAATAGCTGGATTCAATATCACGACTACCGTGAGGGTAAGCGATGGTGACCTTACAGTGTGCAACGTCTTCCGTTGCGTCATCGGCATTAAGAACCTTAGTAAAGGCAATACTATGAGAAGTATCTAATCCGATCATACCCACTTTGAGAGCGATCTCATCTTCCGCCATAGAAGTCATCGATGTTAGAGAAACGAATACTACAGCTAAAAACATATTGATGCACTTAAGCATGTCTTCACCTTTTATAAGTTGCGAGAAAAATTCACCGAATTGTTTGTTTCATTGTACAGCAGCGGATGTCCCCTTGCTTATTCTGCAATGGTGAAAACTCGGATCACGTGATTGTTCGTATCACCGACATAGATCTGTCCAGTTAAATCGATACCAATCCCATGAGGTCTATCCATCGTTGCTTTGACTGCCGGACCCCCATCTCCGGCAAAACCTTTCATGCCATTTCCGGCCACGGTGGTTATTATATTTTTCGCCAAATCAATCATTCGAATGGCATGGTTCTCGGTATCCACGACTAGAATTCGCCCAAACTTATCAACAACGATTCCTTTGGGGCCGTCAAATGTCGCAGCCAACGGGCGGCCACCATCACCTGAATAACCTTTCTCACCTGTCCCGGCGATATGCCTTAAACGGCCGTCCTTCAAATTCAGTTTCCATACGCTATGCCCTTCCCGTAGGGCAATCCAAAGTGTGTTATCTCTGAAGAACAACGCTCGCGGTCCTAAGATGGAATTATCCTTCGCAATTTGACCGTCTTGAGGTAACTGACGCTTTGTATTTCCGGCAATCGAACGAATGATTCCTGAACTTAAATTCACTTGGCGGATTCTATGATTTCCGATATCCGCAATATATAAATTTCCTTTGTCGTCCAATGTGATGCTATGAGGGTTATTCAGCATAGCTTCTGTCGCCGGACCATCGTCACCGCTGTATCCTTTGACGCCATTACCGGCAATTGTCGATATCTTTTTAGTCTTAGCATCTACCTTACGCACCAAATGATTCTTCATTTCTACAAAATACATATCTCCGTTCGATGCAAACCGCACTTCATACGGCTCATTTAATGCCGCGGCTGTTGCCAACCCTCCATCACCTGTCAGCCCCTGTTTGCCATTGCCTGCTACAGTCCGCACTTTGCCAGTTTCGGGAGAATATTCGAGCACTCGATGATTCTCAACTTCAGTAATGTACATAGCTCCACCCGGGCCAACATCGACACCGAATGGCTGACCAATATTGATGGCATTTGCTTGCCCCGCCTTACCGTTGATATCAGGCCGCCCGGTGCCTATTGGCGATTGAATCGTATCTTTTGCCGCCAGCGGTAGAGACAATAGCATCAATAGAAATATCTTGAATGTATAAACCATGGTTTTATCTCCTTTGCAATAGTTGCATTGTAACTCATCATCTGAAGTTATCAGGCAGTTACATACTTGAGTTTGTAATTCAAGAGTGCTAGGTTGGGAACTTAGCCTAAATCAAACACTAAGAGGAACTACCATCATGGCTGTAACACAGGAAGTGCTGGATAAACTGGCAGAATTCGACTCGCCAACGATTTGTAACGTCATCGAGTTATTTGAGGTTCGACCACGAAACACCGGTTACATGGACGGACGGATCAAATCGAATTTCCCGGAATTCAAGCCCATGGTGGGATATGCCAGCACCGCATGTTTCCGTTCCGATGCTCCTCCTGCAGGCGGTGATGCTTATGGAAGCCTTCAGGCTCAGCTCGCTCAATTTGAAGCTCTGCCGGGCCCCGCTGTCGTTGTATTCGAAGACATCGATGACCCACCAGTTTCGGCCGTATTCGGAGAAGTCATGTGTAGCACATATCAGGCCTATGGTTCGGCCGGTCTGGTTACAAACGGTGGGGGCCGAGATTTGGAGCAAGTGAAGGAATTGGGATATCCCGTCTTCACTGGCAATACGATTGTTTCGCACGGTTACTGCCATATGCTTCATCTCGGATTACCAGTTCGAGTAGGAGGTTTAATGGTAAATCAGGGTGACTTACTTCACGGCGACGCCAATGGTGTAACTAATATTCCAATCGACCTAGTCACAGAAGTCGCTGATATAACAGAAGAATTCCTAGCTGCTGAAGACATCATCATGGATTACGTGAAATCGGATGAAGAAAAGACTGTGGCAGGATTTACGGAAAGGCGTCTCGAATTCCAGGACGTTGTTGCTAAGCTACGAGCACGAGTTTCCCGCGCTTCTTGAGGCAGAAACTCATAGTCACTCAAAGATTTTGCTCTACGGGAATACAATAGATGACTCCAGCAGAAGTTCTCAGGCTTTGTCGCGAAAACGATGTCAAAGCAGTCGACTTGCGATTTGTCGACTTACTTGGCACCTGGCATCACACCACTATTCCTGTCAAAAAACTTGACGAGGATGTCTTCGAGGAAGGATTGGGGTTTGATGGCTCCAGTATTCGAGGCTGGCAGACAATCAACGAAAGCGATATGTTGATGATTCCGCAGGCAGATACCGCCTTTGTGGACCCTTTTACTGAACTTCCCACGCTAAATCTAATTTGCAATATTCAGGATCCTATCACCGGAGAGGATTACTCCAAGGACCCTCGCCATGTTGCCAGTAAAGCGGCAAACTACCTGACAGCAACAGGTATCGCCGATGCAGCGTACTTTGGACCTGAAGCTGAATTTTTCATTTTTGATGATGTCCGATATCACCAGGCCGCCAACGAGGCGTTCTTCTCAGTCGATTCAATTGAAGCATTCTGGAATACCGGAAGAGATGAAGCCCCCAATCTTAGCAACAAAGTGAGGCAAAAGGGGGGCTATTTTCCAGTGCCACCAACGGATCATTTAATGGACGTGCGAAATCAGATGATGCGTACGATGATTAAGTGTGGCCTTGATGTTGAATGCCAGCATCATGAAGTTGGCACAGCAGGTCAGTCCGAAATTGACTTAAGATACGGTCAGTTAGTCACGATGGCTGATCAGGTCATGATTTATAAATATGTGGTGCGTAATGTTGCTCGAGCCCACCAAAAAACCGCGACCTTTATGCCGAAACCAATCTACGGCGACAACGGCTCGGGGATGCATACACACCTTTCTTTATGGAAAGATAACGAACCACTTTTTGCAGGAACAGGTTACGCTGGATTGAGCGACACGGCCTTGCATGCCATCGGAGGTATTCTACGACATGCCAGTGCTCTTTTGGCATTTACTAATCCCACCATTAACAGCTACAAGCGACTCGTTCCCGGGTACGAAGCTCCTGTCAATCTGGCGTATTCGCAACGCAATCGCTCAGCAGCATGCCGTATTCCTGTTTACAGTAACAGTCCGCAATCGAAACGAATCGAATTTCGCTGTCCTGACCCCAGTTGCAATCCTTATCTGGCCTTTGCTGCTATTTTGATGGCAGCCATTGACGGAATCCAAAACAAAATTTCACCAGGCGACCCGCTGGATGCAGATATCTATGCACTAAAGGCTGACGAGCAGACACAGATCAGCCAAACTCCGGCAAGTTTGGAGCAATCACTAAACGCACTTAGGGACGATCAGGACTTTTTACTCCGCGACGAAGTCTTTACCGCTGATCTGATCGAAACCTGGATTGAATACAAGATGCGTGAAGAGGTGGAAGCCATCCAGCTTCGTCCCCATCCATATGAATTCAATCTGTATTACGATTGCTGATTCATGGTTATCACAGATGTGATGGTAAGCCTATAGCACGTCATCGATCTAAGCAAGAACATCTCGTTCTTCAAGCAGTGCCACGATGCGGTCCACACATTCGTCAATTGAAAGCACAGCGGTATTGAGTTTCAAAGCAGGATCAACGGGCGGCTCATACTCAGAACTGACACCCGGGAAGTTTGAAATTTCACCCGCCTCTGCTTTGGCATACATTCCTTCATCATCACGTTCACGACAGATGTCCAAAGGTGCATCAAGGTGAATTACCATAAATTGGTCTTCACCAATAGAATGAGCGGCTTTCTGACGTACTTCTTCACTCGGTGCAACAAAAGCGCAGATTGAAATGAGTCCTGCGCCGTTCATCAGTTTTGCCACCTCTGAACTTCTTCGTAGATTTTCACTACGTTCTTCGGCTGTAAAACCAAGCTCTTTGGTAAGGCCACGTCGCATATTAACGCCATCGAGAACAGCAGACGCTCGCCCCATATCGAACAAACGTCGTTCCAAAGCATAGGCGACAGAGGTTTTTCCCGAACCTGTCAAACCCGTCAACAACATAGAAACCGCTTTTTGACCGTATCGTGCTTCACGTTCCTCGGCAGTAACGCTCCCGCGTTTTTCGCTTTGTTCACTTTCAACACTCCACAAATCATCTGCTTCATCTTCACTGTCCCGATCAATGATCATACCAGCGGCTACCGTCACATTTGTGATGCGGTCAACAACGATGAACGCGCCTGTTCCTCGGTTCTTCTTGTAGCTATCAAAAATCACAGGCTCACTTAATGACAACGCCACACGGCCAATTTCATTGAGATTGATTGTCGGAGCGTCCTGACGATGCAGCGTGTTTACATCCACCTGATATCGCAAGGTGGAAATGGAACCGGTTGCAACTTTAGTGGTCTGTTTGAATAGATATTGTTTGCCCGGCACCATAGCGTCATCTGACATCCAGACCAGCATAGCATCAAGTTTTTGACGCTGCTTGGGAACATTTCCCGGCCGCACAATCATATCACCGCGTGAGCAGTCAATTTCGTCTTCAAGCGTTAATGTGACGGAGAGAGGTGCATGGGCTTCATCAAGACTCCCGTCAAAGGTGACAATTTCCTTTACTTTGCTGGTTTTCCGTGAGGGCAAAACCATCACTTCATCGCCCTGACGGATGATTCCGGAAGCAACGGTCCCACTAAATCCTCGAAAATCCAAATTTGGTCGCAAAACATACTGCACAGGAAATCTAAAGTCCTGAAGATTTTTGTCAGACCCGATATAAACCGTTTCCAGAAAATTCATCAACGTCGAACCGTTGTACCAACTCATATTTTCACTTAGGTCGACAACATTGTCACCCATCAACGCTGAAATGGGAATAAAGTGCAGATCGGGAATATCCAAGCGAGATGCAAACTGCTTGTACTCATCCCGAATCTCTTCAAATCGATCCTGACTGAATTCCACCAAGTCCATTTTATTGATTGCAACCAGCACATGCTTAATACCCAAAAGCGAAACGATAAAGCTATGTCGCTTGGTTTGAGTAAGGACGCCATGCCGTGCATCCACAAGGATGATTGCCAGATCCGCTGTTGAAGCACCTGTCGCCATATTGCGAGTGTATTGTTCGTGGCCTGGCGTATCCGCAATGATGAACTTTCGTTTCTGCGTTGAGAAATATCGATAAGCTACGTCGATTGTAATTCCCTGTTCGCGTTCTGCCTTGAGGCCGTCGGTCAGCAATGCCGGATCGAAATCCCCTCCCGTCGTTCCGTGAACTGCACTGTCTTTCTTTAACTTAGCCAGATGATCTTCGTAGATCATTTTGGAATCGTAAAGTAAACGTCCAATGAGAGTGCTTTTGCCATCGTCAACGCTTCCGCAGGTGATAAAACGCAATAACTCCTTACGCTCATGCTGCTCTAGGTAGGCATTAATGTCGGTTGCAATAAGATCTGATTGATGACTCATAGGATTACCGGTTTAGAAATACCCTTCCTTCTTCTTATCTTCCATACTGCCTTCTTCGTCGTTATCTATAACTCGTCCCTGTCGCTCAGACGTGGTCGCTAACAACATTTCCTGAATGATTTCAGGCAGCGTTTTGGCAGTAGATTCTACAGCACCTGTCAGTGGATAGCATCCCAGCGTTCTAAACCGTACTTCTTTCATCATAGGCGTTTCACCTTCATGCAACTTGAGACGATCATCGTCAACAAGTATCAGGATGCCATCTCGCTCCACAACAGGTCGGACATCAGCAAAGTAAAGAGGCACGATTGGAATACTCTCCAGATGGATGTATTGCCAGATGTCTAATTCTGTCCAGTTAGACAACGGGAATACTCTGATGCTTTCACCTTTATTGACTCGTGTGTTGTATAGGTTCCATAATTCGGGCCGCTGATTCTTTGGGTCCCACCGATGAAATTCATCACGAAATGAAAAGACGCGTTCTTTCGCACGTGATTTTTCCTCGTCACGTCGGGCACCACCAAAAGCCGCATCGAATTTGTAATGATTTAATGCCTGCTTGAGCCCCTCGGTCTTCATAACCGTTGTATGTTTCCCACTGTTTTTCAATGGATCAAGCCCTAACTTGACACCTTCTTCATTGATGTGCACCAACACATCAAGACCAAGTTCTTTACGGGCATATTCTTCACGAAATTGAATCATTTCGCTGAATTTCCAGGTCGTATCAACATGCAACAGAGGAAAAGGAGGTTTGGCTGGATAGAACGCTTTCAACGCCAAATGAACCATCACTGATGAATCTTTTCCGACCGAATACAGCATGACTGGATTGTCAAACTCAGCAGCCACTTCACGAAT